>JBFHGY010000467.1:0-3383 GCA_041582905.1 Crocinitomicaceae bacterium
ATGCGTTGCTCTTCTGTCCAGTTCTCTGGAATGAATATCTCTGAAGCTTTCGTATCTCTGATAAGAAACTCGCCTCCTTTTATTGGTTTTTCTGACATGTGTGTAAGCGTATTTTTGTTGAGTGTCAAATATAATTAATTCTTATTTATTATGCATGCATATGAAGTTGTTTTTTTGAGTGATTCTAAAAAATCGTACCTTGCCTCTTGTTATCAGACACTTTGAAACATGCTGAAATTTGCTATTTTCTGTATAATTGGAATGCTTGGGTCGCATTTAAGCTTCTCTCAACAAGAGTCATTAAAAATAAACGGTGTGAGTCTCGTTTCCATGAACGATTTCATTGATTCGACTCATGTTTTGCCGATAAAATCGCTAGGGGCGAATTGGGCAGCAGCCATTCCTTTCGCGTTTATGCCTTCTCATACCTCTCCCAATTTATCATTCGATCTTGAGTGGCAATGGAAGGGCGAGCGGTTAGAGGGTGTCCGAAATTACGTTCGAGAATTGCACGCGAAGGATTTATCAGTTATGATCAAGCCTCAAATTTGGATTGGACACGGTACGTATACGGGTGAAATTTTAATGTCATCGGAGGAAGATTGGGTGGAGTTGGAAAAGAACTATCGAGATTACATTCTTGCGTTCGCTCATCTCGCAACAGAGGAAAATGTGGAAATGATGTGTGTTGGGACTGAGCTGAAGTTGTTTGTGGAAAATCGTCCGGATTATTTTCGTTCTCTGATCGAAGAAATTCGAGCTGTCTATTCGGGTAAACTCACGTATGCCGCAAACTGGGATGAGTTCGAATCAGTTAGTTTTTGGGCAGATCTTGACTACATTGGAGTGGATGCCTACTTTCCGATTTCAAGCAAGGCAAAGCCTTCCATGAAAGAGTTAGTTGAGGGCTGGACTGTACACAAGGAAAAAATGGATGTCTTATCAAAGGAAATGGATCGCCCAGTAGTGTTCACAGAATACGGTTATCGAAGTATCTCTGAGTGTGCAGTCAAACCGTGGGATTATTCAGATCGTCAAAAACCGAATGAAAAAGCGCAGGAATTGGCGTTAAAAGCACTGTACGAAGTATTTTGGGATGAATCTAACTACGTAGGTGGCTTCCTGTGGAAATGGCATCCGAATTATGCTTCCGCAGGAGGTTCCGAAAATACGATGTTTACCGTTCAAAATAAGCGATCCGAACACGTAGTAAGCGAGTTTTACCATCAATCGTTGGAAAAAACTAGGTAAAACTACCTGAGTTTCCAACAGTCTGCAACATTTTGGTTGTTTTTGCTTCTTATTCCAATAAATACTGTCTACTTTCAGCAAAACACTAATTTCTATACACATGAAAACAAAAACCACTTGGCGCGGGATTTACGGCGTCATTACGCTTATGGTTTTGCTAACCGTCAGCGGTATGACCATGGCGCAGTCGAAAGCGAAACTATCCGACCCTTCTTTTTCAAATCCGAATTACGATTCTGAAAAGCTTCAAATTCATCACGAAATGCGTGCTCGAAGCAATGCCGACATCGATGTTGTGCAAGAGCCGAAGGAAATCAATTCAAAAACGCAGGATGCCAATTCTTTAAATAAAGCAACGAGTACCTGCTTCATTCCATTGGATGCTTCTTACACATCAATTCCAAGAAATGATGATGGTAGCTTTGGTCCTATTGCACTTCCGTTTACGTTCGATTTGTACGGATCAAGTTACAATCAGGTATGGATCAATACCAACGGTAACTTGACTTTTAACGGTCCTTATTCTGTTTATTCAGCGTCAGGTTTCCCATTTTCGCAGCCGATGGTTGCACCTTTTTGGGGAGATGTTGATACGCGAAACCTTGCGGGAGGACAAATTTACTACAAGGTATCAGCTACCAATCTGATTGTGACGTGGGACAACGTTGGTTACTACAACCAGCAAGTTGACAAGCTCAACGAGTTTCAAGTTGTGATTAGTGACGGTGTGGATCCAATTACTGGTTTGGGACAAAACGTATGTTTCAATTATGGAGACATGCAGTGGACTACAGGATCAGCTTCAAGTGGAGTGAATGGTTTTGGAGGAACGCCAGCAACTGTTGGGGTAAACAAAGGAAACAATGTTGATTACTACCAACTTGGACGATTCAACTTGAATTCAAGTGTGTATGACGGTCCTGGAGGAAACCCAGACGGAATCAATTACCTTGATCAACAATGTTACTGTTCGCAAGTATCATCTGCAGTGAACATTGCACCAATTGCGAACAACTTCCCACAGGATACAATCACTATTGCGTGTGGAGATACATACAACCTAGATTTCTCATTTATTCCACCTGAAGTGAATCAAACAGTTACCGCAACGGTGAATGTGAACGGAACATGTGGAACAACTTATTCAACAACATCTGGGTCAATTGCTGACGTTAGTTTTAGTTTGATCGGACAACAATGTAACGAAGGAGTGAATGTAATCACGTTTACGGCTACGGATAATGGGACGCCAGTAGAAACGACTACGGTAACATTATATGTTGAAGTGGAAACATGTTGTAATATATCCGCAACAGCAACTGGACAAGATGAATCTTGCGCAAATCAAGCTGATGGATCCATCACTGTGGCTACAACAGGAGGCGCGGCTCCAATTACATATTCTATTGATGGAGGATCAACGTATTCTTCTAGTTCGACCTTCTCAGGTTTGGCAACAGGAACATACGTAGTGCTTGCAAAAGACGCGAACGGATGTGAAAGTACTCCTCAAACAGTTGTTATTTCTGGACCATCTGCGTTGCAAACGGCTTCAAGTTCGACAGCTATCGCATGTAATGGTGGATCAGCAACAGTGACGGTAACAGCTACTGGAGGAACTGCTCCTTACACTGGAATCGGAACATTTACAGTTTCGGCTGGTGCATACTCGTTCACGGTAACAGATGCGAATGGTTGTACATCAACAACAACAGGTGTAGTGAGTGAGCCTTCTGCATTAGTAGCAAGTGCAACATCTACTTCAATTGCGTGTAACGGAGGGTCATCAGATATCACTGTAACTGCAGTGGGAGGAACAGCACCTTACACTGGAACAGGAGTTTACTCTGTAACAGCAGGAACATATACTTATACGGTAACAGATGCGAATGGATGTTCAACAGATGTAACAATCGCGGTGACAGAGCCAACAGCATTGTCTGCTTCAGCTTCATCAACTGCGATTTTGTGTAACGGTGGATCATCTGATATCACGGTGACAGCAGCAGGAGGAACAGCACCTTACACAGGAACAGGAGTTTACTCTGTAACAGCAGGAACGTACACGTACACAGTGACAGATGCGAATGGATGTTCAACGGATGTAACAATCACGGTGACAGAACCAACAG
>JBFHGY010000468.1:0-3383 GCA_041582905.1 Crocinitomicaceae bacterium
ATGCCTCGGAAATAGTATTTGTAAAGCTGGTGGCTTCTGGAATGTTGCTTGCATTCGGGTTAGCCGCTGCCATTGTGTTATTCGTGCTAATCTATCAGAAACGCATGGCGAAGCAAGCACTGAAAATGCAACAATTGAAAATTGAGCATCAGGAAACACTTATTCAGTCGGCGATTCAGGTGTCGGAAGATGAACGTAGAGAGTTTGCTTCCAATCTTCATGATGAAATTGGAGCGCAATTGGCGATTGCGAAAATTACCTTGAGCAGTTTGAGGGAACTGGAAGATGAGAATCAAGGCACAGTGCAAGATACCTTGAGAATTATGGATGAAATTTCTGCTTCCATTCGAAACATTAGCTATCATTTTATGCCTCCCGTTTTGGTAAAGCTCGGACTGGAAAAAGCCATTGAGGACTACTTAACAAAGATTCCAAGTACGCAAATTCAAACATCGTTTGAATCTACCATTGAAGGAAAACGATTTGATCGCAACCTTGAACTACATGCGTATCGAATTGTCCAAGAAGCCGTGTCGAATGCCTTGAGACATGCTGACTGCTCACACATCAACGTTTCCTTGATCGCCCAGAAACGTTGGTTCGAATTGTGTATTTCTGACAATGGAAATGGCATTCAAAACAGTCAGTCCAAAGGAACAGGAATGCTCAATATGGAGAACAGAGCAAAATTGATTCAGTTCTATTGGAATGTTTCCAGCAATGAACACGGAACGCACATTTGTATTTCACCGAAAAACACACGGGCATGAATGCACGAATATCCATAACAGATGATCACGTTCTTTTCGTGGATGGACTGAGTTCTATTCTGAACCGTCAGGAAGGAGTGGAGGTGGTATTCACATCGACAAATGGCAGTGATTTGATCAAAAGGTTGCAAGAAGAAATGGAGGTTGATCTCGTATTTTTAGATCTCGAAATGCCTGAAATGGATGGTTTGGAAACGCTCAGACAGATACGAAAAGGATTTCCAGATTTACCCGTGCTGATGTTGTCGATGCACCACGATGAAGCCATTATTCTCCATCTCATTCAAAACGGAGCAAGTGGATACTTGTTGAAGAATTCATCGGTTTCTGAACTTCAAACGGCCATCTCTGAAGTGATGAAAACGGGAATCTATTTTGATGATTTCGTAGTGAACATCATCTACAAAGGTTTGAACGTAAAACATCGAAAGCCTATCCATTTGGGAGGCGACCAATCATTTAGTTCCAGAGAATTGACAGTTTTGGAATTGTTGTGCAAAGAATTGACTGCCGCAGAAATCGCGGAGAAACTCTGTGTAAGT
Source organism: Crocinitomicaceae bacterium (assembly GCA_041582905.1). Taxonomy (GTDB): domain Bacteria; phylum Bacteroidota; class Bacteroidia; order Flavobacteriales_D; family Crocinitomicaceae; genus UBA4466. Next base: position 1,313 of record JBFHGY010000468.1, read on the forward strand.
CAACGAACAGTCGAAGGCCACAAACGTAGCTTGATGGAAAAAACGAAATCAAAAAACACGGCGGGATTGATCGTCAATGCACTAAAATTGGGATTGATTCAGTTGGATGAAATTTAAAGCCAATTTATCTACTTATTCATTCTTAATTATACACAAGTGTACAGGAAAGTTGTAGACTGAATCATTTGAAAATTACATATATAAAGCACTCAAAGCTGTGCACTCAGGCACTCGAAGTTGACCACTGATACATATGAAGTTGACCACTGAGGCTCTCGAGTTGGACACTAAGAAAATTGAAGTTGGTCACTGAGGTTCTCGAGTTGGTCACTGAGGTTCTCGAGTTGGTCACTGAGGTTCTCGAAGTGCCAACTCACTCTCACTCCTCCAGCTTCCACGTTCGACAAACAACCGTAGCATCACATCCTTGCTCGTAAGCATACACAGCAGCTTCTTCATAAATGCGCACATTCGTCGAGCCACAGCCTTGAAACTTTTGGATGGTGTCACCAGTGGATTTACTGATTACAGCACATTCTTTACATTGGTTGGGAGTTACCAGTCCACGAGCGATATTGGCACATGCGAAAAGGAATAGCGCACTTGCAGAGAGTAATAAGAAATGTTTGATGGTCATAGTAGTAGAATTTAGAATGTCATGTGTCGTTCCTTCTTTTCTGGATAGATATCGTCTAGGGTAACAAGGATTCCTGTTTCTTCCACTCCTCCAAATTCCTTGTTGATAGCTGTTCCGAAGGTTTTCATTGTGGGCGAGAGGTTCATGTAGATGTTGACCAAAGGCGGAATAAATTCTCCACGCTCACGCACAAAGCTATTGAGGACTTTAAATCCTTCTTTAAAATCCAAACCGTCCAACAATTGATCGAAAAGCTGTGCATCGTAATCTTGAACCAACGGTTCATGGGGTTGCATCAAGTTTTCCTTGTCAGGGAAGTAGTGGTGCATAAAATGAAGCAAGAAATCACGACTTTCGGTATTGTAGTTATCGTACATCGTCACTTTCCCAAAGAAGTATTTAATTTCTGGGTGCTCCAATACAATTGCTCCCAATCCATCCCAGATGTTATCCAAGGCAAACAATCCTTTGCGTGGATTCACGGAAGGTTGAAAATTGGGCTGTACCCAACTTCTTCCAAGTTCAATGGTGTTGGGGAGGTAATCTGAAATAAAACGTTCCGAAAAATTGAAGTAGTGACTAGTCGAAAGTGGAATTTCATGCGAGGAGTCATTCAATACTTTATCACATAAAATGTAGCGATATCCACCGATAATTTCTTCGTCTTCAGGAGACCATACAATCAATTGATCATAGCACAAGTCAGAGGTGTCGAATTCATCGATATCAATTTCTTCACCTGTTCCTCCTCCAGCATTTCGGAAGGTCACTTCACGCAAACGGCCGATTTCTTTCAGCACATTCGGTGCGTTGTGAACATTCACGGAGTATATGTCGTTCCCACCTTTTCGTGTGTTTCTCAAAAAACGTTCTGAAGTGAGTTCACTTTTCAGAATGTCACGATCTATCGGATCTATTATCTTTTTCATTCTTTCGTTTAATACCTGGTTCAATCAATTTACACCGAACCTTGTCAGTAAATAGCGGTTTCGAATTTTTCATTCATTCGCCAAATCATATACCATTCCGCGAATGTCTTGGGCAATCTCAAATTCAGATTTCGCTTCGTTATGCAGAACGGCCGGATCAATAATGTCTCCAACAACAAACTTTATGTGTCTTCCAGATTGCTTGAACAATTCATTGGAAAGATACAACATTTCTAGGTTCGCTTTAATTCCAAGTTTCTTACGGAGATTAGAAAATTTGTAGAAAAAATCAGATAAATGGCCTTCGATATAGATCGGAACAACCTTTCGATCAAATTTTCTCGCGTTGGTCACGAAGGTTTTTTTCCACTCCAAATCTTCAACCTTTCCATTTACCTTCCGACTCACTAATCCAGCCGGGAAAATACACACGCACGCATCCGATTCGAATAGTTCATAAATCCGTTCGCGCGTTCCCGATTTCTGACTCCCCACTTTATTCACC
>JBFHGY010000469.1:0-3383 GCA_041582905.1 Crocinitomicaceae bacterium
AATGAGGATGTGAATAATCCTTCGGAAGAGGTGATGGAAGAAACTGAGATAGAAGTTCTCCCTGAAACGGAACCTGAGCCAAAAGCAAATTGTTATTACAACGGAAATTTGGCGGAAAACCTATCCAAGGAAGTAATTGTTGGTCTTTTGGGAGAAGAAAATTATTCGACATCTGTCCGATTGGATCGTACTGAAAGCTCTATTAATTGCATGCGTGGCAATGACATCGAATTGTTGAATTTTGGCGACGAAACGTGTTGTTCCCCCAGCTCTTATGAGCTTCAATATCAAATTCTGATGGATGGTGAAGCCATTTTTTCTTTTCGAATGACAGCTGGTGCAGACATGAAATTTGAGCCTGTCTCGACCATTATTGAAGAACAATTAAAAGGCTACAAGCAATTATTGGATGGAAAATTCGACGTTTCCTACGGAGAAGCTCGAAAGATCGCCGAAGAAAATGGAGCGAATTTATCTGAAGTGAGTCTTGAACTTGTATCAAACGGAAACTCCTATCATTGGGAAGTTGAGTTAGCGTATGATCATAACTCAATCGTTCTTCTGATCATCGATTCGAAAACTGGAAGGACAAAAAAAGAAGTGCTCACCATTGAACACTTCGAATAACTGATTAGCTTTTATGCGTATCTCAACTCGTTTGTGAAAGCAAGTTCGCCCATTCGTCGTAACTCTTTACTACAATTCGGTATTCTCCCTCCTTGGTTTTCACTTCAAGTATGTTCTTCTGCAATCCCTGTTTACCTTGATTGACCCCTTCGATTTCATTCAGCGCAACGTCAAAACCATAGTTTTCCTTTTCCACTTTTCGTTTTAAGATTGAACCCAACAATCCCATTCCACCAACGCCAGTTTTGTGCGCTTCTAGAATTAGTCGATCATCCGTCAGTTTCAATGTCCCTTGCAATAAGTTTGCTTTCGATTTGAGGTATCCTACTTTCTCTTCTTTCATTTTAGTGATCTATAATTAAGTAATGTCTTATTATTTGAAATCGCTTCGATTATCTGCTAGTTCTCTTCCAACTCCATCAAACCTTCGGTTCCCTGCTCCCACAATTCCATCTGTTCGTCGAGTTCCTTCTTTTTCTCTTCGTACTCACCTAGAATTTTCGCAGATTTCTCTTCATCAGAATAATCCAACTCAGCCAATACCACATCGAGTTCGGCAATGCGTTTTTCTAGCTTTTCAATGGCTTGCTCTGCTCTACTCACTTGATTGTTGAGCTTATTCTTTTTGCGCTTGAGTTCTTTCTGCTCTTCGTATGACAACTTTACTTCAGACGGCTCATCTGTATTCGACTTTGCCGGTTCCGATTTCGGTGCAAGATTCACTTTCTTCGGCTCAACTGCCATTTTTCGTTTCAAGAAATCCTTCACTCCGTAGTGATGAATCTTCAAAGAGTGATCTTCAATGTCCCAAATACGGTTTGTTAAACCATCCAAGAACTCACGGTCGTGGGAAACGACAATGAACGTTCCTTCGTATTGTTGTAGCGCGCTTTTCAAGACTTCCTTGCTCTGAATATCAAGGTGGTTGGTCGGCTCATCGAGAATCAAGAAGTTCGAAGGACTCAACAGCAATTGGCACAATGCTAGTCGTGTACGCTCTCCACCGGATAGGACTCCGACTTTCTTATCGACATCATCTCCACTAAACAAAAACGCACCGAGTACACTTCGCAAACTCGTTCGAATTTCTCCCTCAGCCGTTTCGTCCACCGTTTCGAATACCGATTTGTTCTTATCCAATTGCTCTGCCTGATCCTGCGCAAAATACGCCACGTTCACATTGTGTCCGTATTTCACCTCTCCTTCGGCTTCGATCTGTCCCATTACGAGCTTCAACAATGTCGATTTACCCGTTCCGTTGGCTCCAAGAAGTGCGATTTTCTCCTCTCGTCCTACTGTGATGTTTACATCTTTGAACAACAGCTTTTCCCCGTAGGATTTCCCTGCATTCTCCAGTTCAAGTACCCATTTCCCAGGTTGCTTACTCAATGGGAATTTGATGTTCATAGAAGCTACGCGATCGTTCTCCACTTGGATACGCTCCGTTTTTTCCAGTTTCTTGATGAGCGATTGCGCAAAGGCCGCTTTATTCTTCTTCGCACGAAACTTATTGATCAGCTCTTCGGTGTGCTTGATATCTTTCTCTTGCTGTTTCGCCGCATCCGCCAAACGTTCCAATTCTTCAGCTCGAACGACTTTATACTTCGAATACGCAAAGGCAAAATCGAGCAATTTTCCTTGAGAAATTTCTAGCGTACGCTTTGTGACATTATCGAGAAAAAGACGGTCGTGGGAAATGACCATCACGGCGCCATCAAATGTTTTCAGGTAGTTTTCCAGCCAGCTGATGGAGATAATATCGAGATGGTTAGTTGGCTCATCCAATAAAACCGCATCTGGATTGTTCACGAGGATTCGCGCCAATTCTGCTCTCATTTTCCATCCTCCGGAAAAAGTATTGAGTGGACGTTCAAGTTCTTCCTCCTTGAATCCTAGTCCTTTTAAGGTGCTGGTGATTTTCTCTTCCCACAAAAAGCCTTCGTGCAACGCAAACTCATGGTTGAGATCATTCAATTCATCCAACAAACCAAGGTATTCCTCCGATTCGTAATCCGTTCGTTGAACCAATGCCTGGTTGATTTCCTCAATTCGACGATTAATGTTGGTAAGAACTTCGTTGGATGTATTCAGAAACTCGAATACCGATTTCGTTGTATCGATCTTGATATCTTGCTTCAAATATCCGATTGTACATCCTTTAGGTGTATGGATTTTCCCTTCGGAGGGCTGAATGTCACCTGCGATCATTCGCAGCATGGTTGACTTCCCCGCTCCGTTCTTCCCTACGAGTCCAACTTTATCACCCTTGTTGATTTGTACGCTTACATTTCGGAACAAAAAACCTTGTGGGAGGTGAATTCCAATATCTTCCAAATTAATCATGCCGCAAAGATAGTGGGAATGTCTGATTATCCGATACTAGGATTTCAGATGAAAGCAAGAAACTACTCGGGACGGTCGTATTGACAGCAAGAATGTAATTTTTCATACACTTCGTCTGGCGCTCTTTCCTCTTCTGTATCGTACCCCACACCCGCAATTTTCTTATGGATATCTCCTAAAGAAATTACGTTCGGATCGAAGATAACCGTCATTTTATCTGTTGACATGTCCCATTCTCCCGTTTCGATTCCTTTTACGTCGTGTAATGAACGTTCAATCGTTTTCTTACACATTCCACAGTTACCGTATACCGTGAAAGTTTCCGTTTCATATCCTTCTAAATTGTTGCATGAAACGAGTACCGTAAGAATTAAAATGATGCTGCCTAAAATTTTCATTTGTGTCGAATTGAG
>JBFHGY010000470.1:0-3376 GCA_041582905.1 Crocinitomicaceae bacterium
CCAATTGGTAACACCGAACAGGGCGCATCACCTACTAGTTGAATACAATCTGTACAATTCACTGGATAAACACCTGGAAGTCCAGCATTTTTCTGAAGTCCTTTGTTGTAGATTTTCGTTACTGATTTTTTATCTGGTCCATAATACCAGCCCAAACCTTCTTCAACTGTCATTTCGAGGTAACAGTTGACACCGTTTACGCAGCTAATGTCAAATGCTTCGGCGCATGGTGTGTTCGGGTTCAAGGTAAATTCTGCAATACTTGTTCCATCCTTCCCGTGGTTGAAATCGGCATCTGCAACAGGACACTGTGGCTCAATGTAGAAACCAAAGTTTCCACTAAAACACTTCCCTTTTGAATCGAATAGCATTTCTTCTTGGGCTCCCAAGGTAAATGTCCCTCGAAGTGGTTGATTCGCAACGGGTTTTAGAAATGGGAAATCGCTCAAGCCAACGGGAGTAGGACAACATTTGTTTGCCGCATTTTGCGCTGCAAACGTTAAAAACACCTCAACAGATTCGTTGGTGTTGTTCGACACAATCATTTTTGTGTAATCTGAATTGCTCATAATGTAGAGAGTTTAAATTTGTACGTAGATACTTTGCGTATCTGATGTGGTGGTACAATTATAAAAACATCACGAGAGAATCATGAGGGTAGAAATACCTGAATCTACAAACTGAGCGGTTTAACCTATATGATTCTTCCTCCTTGTTCACCACTTCCAGGACCAAGTTTCACCAATTGATTCGCACAGTTCAATAGCAGGTGATTGTGTTCAATAAATACAACCGTATTTCCTTGCTCTACGAGTTGCTGGAAAAGATGGATGAGTTTGACAATGTCTTGTTGGTGTAATCCTGTACTCGGCTCATCGAACAGATACAAGGACTTTCCTTGGGTGCGATTCATCAGTTGTTGGGCTAACTTCAAGCGCTGTGCTTCACCTCCAGACAATTCATTTCCTGCCTGACCTAACTGCACATGTCCTATTCCCACATCCATCAATAATTGAAGCGTTTCTTTGATTCTTTTGGATGAGAAAAAGTGGAATGCTTCATTGACTGTTAGGAAAAGCAGCTCACCAATGGATTGACCGTCTATCTCGCATTGAGAAATCGCTTCATTATATCGCTTTCCTTCACAGACATCGCAGGTAGTCCAAACATCTCCCATGAAATCTAAGCTGGTTTTTTGTTGACCGTAGCCATTACATGCGCTGCATTTTCCCTTCTTGCTTTGATAACTAAAGTCTGCTTTTTTAAAGCCAAGATCTTTCGCTGTTTTCGTTTTCGCAAATTCACCACGAATATCATCGAGTAGGGTTGTCAATGAAGCAATAGTGCTCAACCTATTCACCATAAATGGACGTTGATCCATCAACACCAACGCGTCAAACTGATTCAAACCAAACACAGATGAACATCCAATTGGACGCTTTTTCTCATACGATTGAAACAACACATCCCGAATTAAGGTCGATTTTCCACTTCCCGAAACGCCTGTTACTCCGATGATTTCACCCGAATGAAACGATACATCAATGTCTTTCAAATTGTGCAGATGCGCTCCTTTTACTCCAAATGGTGCTCCCGAATTATCGAAATCCATCCTATCTATCTGAACCTCTTTCTTTAACATGTGATAGGTCAGCGTCTTCGAATGATTGCTTAACGCCTCTTTTCTTCCCTGAAATACTACTTCACCTCCCAATTTACCAGCTTCAGGTCCCATTTCTATGATGTAATCGGATGATTGAATGAATTGTTTGTCGTGCTCGACGGCCACCACAGTATTTCCCTTCTCTACAAGCCCCCGAAGTATAGTGGTGAGTGCGTCTACTTGCTTGCTGTCGAGACCGATTGTTGGTTCATCCAGAACGTACGTTACTCCATATAAATCCGCTGAGAATTGTCCAGCCAAAACTATTCGTTGATGCTCTCCTCCCGAAAGGCTTTTCACCGATCGATTTAAACTCAAATGCCCCAACCCCAAGTCGAGAATGGGCATCATTTTTTGTTGAACTCCGGGAATAATTGCCTTTGCAATTGCTTCTTCCTTTTTTGAGGTCAGTTCCGAAAGATCAGATAATTGATCGTAGCAATCGCTAACGGTCAGTTGGGTAAACTCATGAATGTTCAGACCCAAAAAACGCGTTTTTAGTAGTTCTGCTTTCAAACGGCTTCCCATGCATGTAGCACACTTCACTTCGTGCAAAACCGCCTCCAGCGTTTGTTTATTCTTATTGGAAAGCTTTCGTTGGTATTCCTCATCGAGGTAATTACACAAGCCTAACCATTTGGCTTTCAATTGTTGTGTTCCACTTCTCGATTTCGTTTTGAAGTTCCAAGTGACATCCCATTCCGTATCATCTCCATACAGAACAACATCTCGCTGTTCTGCCGAAAGTTCATTCCACGGACGATCTAAGTTCCATTTTTTATGCTCTGCCAAGGTTTTCAGTGTTGCAATGAATTGACCATTTTCATCACCATAATACTGAACCGCTTTGTTGGGAGAAATGGCTCCATCGAAAACCGACTTTTCAGGATGGATAATGATCGCATCAGGATCACTTTTGAGTTGTACCCCAAGTCCTCCGCAGGCTTCACACGCACCGCTATGATGGTTGAACGAATAGTTTTGTGCCGAGTAGTTGAATCCCTGCTCCGCTCCTATTCGTGCGTACAACAAACGGACGGCATCATAAATTCCCGACATCGTTCCCACTGTTGAGCGATTCGACCGAGTTCCCGATTTTCGTTGCAACGCGATGGCTGGACCTAACCCAGAACTTTCAGCAAGAACCGCATCGTTTGACGCTTGAATCAATGAGCGATTATATGCCGAAAATGATTCCGTAAAACGTGCGTTCGATTCTGAAAACAAAGTGTCATAAACCAATGATGATTTTCCACTTCCCGAAAGTCCTGTCACCGTGGTCATTTGCCGCTTCGGAATTCGAACCGTGATGTTTTTCAGTTGATTCGTTTCTACACCCGAAAGAACAATCTCATCCGTTTTCACTCTTACCGTAGATCCTTCTTCAAAGTCAAGCGTTTCTTGCTTCTCCGGAGCACCTTGATACACTACGTATCCACCATTTCGTCCGCTTTCTGGACCCATTTCGATGTGCCAATCACATTGTTGAATGATGGTCTCATCTTGCTCGATGCAGACAATCGTATTTCCCTTTTTTGTCAGTCGATGGAACAAATTGAGCAAGGTATGAACGTCTTTATGGTGCAAACCTGTGCTAGGTTCCGCAATGACGTATAAGGTGGATCCCGTTTCCTTTTTTTGCAGCTGATTTGCCAACTTGATGCGCTGCGCTTCTCCTCCTGAGAGTGTCGTGGAAGATTGTCCCAGAGTGAG
>JBFHGY010000471.1:0-3372 GCA_041582905.1 Crocinitomicaceae bacterium
AAGGCGTTCGAATTGCAACCGAACATTAATCCTTTACTGAATTTCTATTTGGGTAGAGCCTACCATTTGGAAAATGAATTCGACCGAGCAATTGATTTTTATACGAAGTATAAAGCTACGATTCAAGATATGTGGGAGCGTGAAGATGTTGATCTAAAAATTCAGCAATGCCAAAATGGAAAGAAGATTGTAGCCAAGCCAATTCGGGTGTTCATTGATAACCTTGGTTCCAATGTGAATACGAAAGCGAATGAGTACGGAGCGGTTATCTCTGCGGATGAATCAGTGATTATCTATACTTCGCGTCGTGAAGGGTCTACGGGGGGAAAGATTGATCCTGTTTTGAATGAGCAGTTTGAAGATCTCTATATTTCAACGAAGAACGAAGATGGATCATGGGCGCCAGCTCAAAACATGGGAGACAACGTAAACACGAACGATCATGATGCCGTTTCTGGAATTTCCGCGGATGGTCAAAGAATCATCTTGTATCGCGGTAGTTCAGGAATGGGTGACCTTTTTGAGTGTGTTTTGGAAGGATCGGAATGGAGCAAGCCAAGAGATTTTGGAAAGAACATCAATACCAAAAATTACCAGGAACCGTCGGCGTGTTATTCTCCTGATGGAAACATTTTATACTTCGTATCTGAGCGTCCTGGAGGAATCGGAGGACATGATATTTACCTATCGCGTCTCGACGACAAGGGAAAATGGGGTGAAGCAGAAAACCTCGGGCCAACCATCAATACAAAGTATAAGGAAGATGGAATCTACATGCACCCGGATGGAAAAACGCTCTATTTTGGTTCGGAAGGTCACACATCGATGGGCGGAATGGACATTTTCAAGTCGGTGTATGATGCACAAACGAAAACATGGAGCACACCTGTGAATATTGGTTATCCCGTAAACACAGCGGATGAAGATGCCTTTTTCGTGATTTCGGCAAGTGGAAGACACGGGTACTATATGTCAACAGCGCAAGAAGACAACAAAGGTCTGCGTGACTTGTATATGATTACCTTCCTCGGGCCAGAAAAGCAAATGGTGTTAAACAACGAAGATAACTTGTTAGCGAGTGCAGCTGCTCCTGTGAAGGATGTGGTAATCGCTCCTGAAGTAGAAGTAAAAGAAGCGCAATTGACCTTGTTGAAAGGTGTGATTTCGGATTACCTCTCGAAAGAATTGTTGGAAGCGCAAATTGAAATTGTGGACAACCAAGCGAATGAGGTAATTGCAACGTTTACTTCGAATAGCAAGACAGGGAAGTACCTTGTTTCATTGCCTGCAGGTAAAAATTATGGAATTGCCGTGAAGAAAGACGGTTACCTTTTCCATTCGGAGAACTTCGATATTCCAAACACTGCTGCCTTCCAAGAGGTAGAAAAGGATGTCGAATTGAAGAAGCTATCCGTTGGGTCGAAAATTGTCCTTCGCAACATCTTCTTCGACTTGGATAAAGCGACACTTCGACCAGAATCAACCAACGAGTTGAATCGTTTGATCAAACTAATGAATGATGTTCCAACGCTTAAAATTGAGTTGGGTGGACATACCGATTCTCGTGGTTCTGATTCGTATAACATGAAATTGTCGGAGCAACGTGCTGCTGCCGTGGTTGATTACCTCACGAAAGCCGGAATTTCAGCGGATCGATTGAAATCGGCGGGTTACGGTGAAACGCAATTGGTGAACGACTGTGGAAATGGCGTGAAATGTTCGGATGAGCAACACCAAGAAAACCGTCGAACGGAGTTCAAGGTATTGGATGTTTAATGGATGAATTCTTCAGGGTATTTTAGGAAACTTCGCAAGGGTTCGTAAGGAATGACAATGCGATAGGATCCATGATCGCCTGGGAAAAACACAATACCATCAACGGTTAAGACAAAGTCGTTTTTCGCTTTCCTCAGTAGGTCATTCAAATTTACGCAGCTAATGCCATAGGTTTGTCGCTCATTGATGAAGTCAGTGATGAGGCTGTCGAGATGTGGTGCATATTGTGGTGAATGGAACAATCCATCGAGGTTGATTTTCTGGAGTTGATTGTTGAACCATTCGTAATTGTAAAACTGAGTGCTTTCTCGTCTGTTGTAATCACGAATGCCCCACGTTTGACTGCTGGTGTAGAGTCTACATGCATAATACGACTTACTCATGAAGGAGGGAGACTCATACTTTTTTCGATCGGTATCGTTGAGCGTACGAATGTATTTCGGATCACTATAATACTCAATTCCGAGGGGCATCACGTCGTTAGTCGTTGTTTCAAAACGAGAGCCTTCCAGAATAATTCGATTATTGATGATTCTCGCCTCTTCTTCATTCGTTTTTGACACAATTGGAAATTGATTCACCTGTTCTTTTTTCGCGTCGTACAGTAATTTCGCCAGATCGTATGTTGAGAGCAAGGTCCGTTCATCTGTCGGTGCGATAATCTCTTCGTTGTTCTGATCAATTACACCAATGAGCCGATCTTGGAATACCAATCTTCCTTTTGGATAAAAACGTGTTGAGATACTTGTGTATGCTTTTGAGACCTTGGTATAGTTAGACCTAGAAATAATCCACTGATTGTTTTTCCGGAGGAAAAGAGCCTGCTTAAAGTTGGAGATGTAGTCGTATTCAGCAGGAATCAGCAATTCGAGGGAAGACGACATCACGCCCATTTTCCCATTGATGTGAATGACATTTGTCGATCCCATTTTGGAAATAGCATGATCGAGTGCAAGATCGGAAACCAAATTTCCATTTCCAGAGTACAATTGCCAGTTCGAATTCGTCTTGATCCGTCGGATACTGTATTTGGCTTTTTGTTGAATTCCTGTGATAGGAACGATTCCTTGCACAAGAAGAGGAAGGTTCCATTGAGCCGTTTGCGCGTTGAAGATCCCTTGTCGTCCATCTCGTAGAGCGCAATGAAATAGATAATCTCCAATGAATTGACATTTATCTACAAGGTCCAGGTGCAACAGAACACCACCATCGAGAGATAGGATTGTGACTTCATCAGCTTTCTCGGCAAGAAAACACTGACCGATTTTTCGCACGCTTGTGCCTTCTGGTGATACAATGGAACCAGATCGATCGATCAAGACATCAAATTGGAAATGAAGTTGGTTTTTGAAGTGGTAGCGCGTTGAATCCATCGGTAGAAACTTCCCATCTACGAGTTCAAGCAATTGTTGATGGCGAAAAGCAAAAAGCGGATAATAGTTGGCGCCCGTTTTGGAGAATTGAGTAGACCAATCAGGATTTAATGCGTTGTATTGACAAGCACGTGAGCAACTATCTAAAACGACGTCGTAATTCGCTTTGAGAATCGAGGTGTACGTTCCACTTTTTGCAGCGTAGTAGCCTTCACAGATAGGA
>JBFHGY010000472.1:0-3371 GCA_041582905.1 Crocinitomicaceae bacterium
CATCAACCGGAAAGTACGTGATTCCTTTTTTTCTTTCTGATTTTTTGGAAACGCATCCTGGAATCGACCTTGCGTTGGATGTGACCAACAAAACAATGGTTGTGGAAAGCCTCAAGAAAAATGAAATTGACTTTGCGGTAGTCTCGAAGTTACCAGAAGACTTTGATGTCGACGAGGAGTTGATCCTAGAAAACCGTCTGTATTTGATGGGAACAAAAGATAATTTTGACAAGAAAAAACCACTCATATTTCGTGAACAAGGATCAGCTACGCGACAGGAAATGGAACATTATTTCGAAGAGAAAAAAGCCAATCGAAAACGGCTAGAGTTGACTTCAAATGAAGCGGTGAAGCAGGCGGTTATTGCTGGATTGGGTCATTCAATCTTACCGCTGATTGGAACGCGTGGCCAATTGGAACGAGGAGCATTAAAAATCATTCCAAGGAAACGATTACCACTTACGACAGATTGGCGAATAATTTGGTTGAAAAACAAAAAACTATCTCCAGTAGCGAAGGCCTTTTTGGAGTTTGTACAATCCAATAAAGAAGCGATTTTGGAGAAACACTTCAAGTGGTATATGGACTTTAAAGGGGAGGATTTGAACGGATAGCCGACATCTTTTTTCAGTACTTTTGAATCACATTTTTTCTCATGAAACAACTTACTTTTTTCCTTGCTATATTGCTCTCCTTTGGTTCATTTTCTCAGGATCAGCTCGATATTATTGATGTGTTGGACTACAACATTTTTCTTAATGTGTATATTGAGCATGACACCATTTTAGTTGATGAGCAGGTTAAGGTGAAGTTGCTCCAGCGAGTGGATTCATTTTATCTGGATCTTCATTCGATAAATGCAGGAAAAGGCATGAAGATGATTGATCTTGGTTTTGACTTTCCAGAGGGTCGAGAGCCTTCGACTGAATACACGCATCGAAATGATAAGCTTTGGATTTCGTGTAGCTCTGTTGCTGTCGGAGAGGAGTTTACCGTAGAATTACTGTTCTCGGGAATACCTGAAACAGGATTGATCATCGGAGAGAACAAGTTTGGAAAACGCACGTTCTTTGGAGACAATTGGCCCAATCGTGCCCACCACTGGTTTGCCTGTGTGGATCACCCTTCCGATAAAGCAACGGTGAGCTTTTTTGTGACGTACCCTGAAAAATATGATGCTATTGCCACAGGTGAACTCCTGAGCAGTGGGCAGTTATCAGGCGATAAAATGTCGAGTTATCAGTCAAAACTGCTTCTTCCAACAAAAGTGATGGTGGTAGGAATTGCTGAATTTGAGAAGCAAGTCATTCAGCATGATCACTCCGAATTGTTTCCCATGACTGCTTGGGTGTATGAAGACGATACCGAAAAGGGTTTTAAAGACATGTCAGTAGCTGCCGATGTAGCGAATTACTTCGTAAAAGAAATTGGACCGTACCCTTTCGAAAAACTGGATCATGTGCAATCTACGACGCAATTTGGCGGGATGGAAAATGCTGGAAACATCTTCTACGATGAGAATGCAGTGACAGGAGAAGGCAAAATGGAAGCGCTCATTGCCCATGAAATGGCGCATCAATGGTTTGGGAATTCAGCGAGCGAAGCCGATTGGCAACATTTGTGGCTCAGCGAAGGGTTTGCAACCTACTTTACAGATCTTTATTGGGAACACAAATACGGAACAGAAGCAATGAATCAACGTTTGGTGAATGAGCGAAATCGAGTCATTCAGTTTTCCAAGCGATACAATCATCCTGTTGTGGATACAACGTATGAATCACTTATGGATTTACTCAATCCGAACTCGTATCAAAAAGGTGCGTGGTTCTTGCACATGTTGCGTAACGAAGTGGGCGATTCTGTTTTTTGGACAGGAATTCGAACTTATTACGAAGCCTTCAAATTTGGAAATGCAACTACACAGGATTTTCGAAAGGTGATGGAACAGGCTTCCCAGAAAGATTTGGAATCATTCTTTTATCAATGGTTAAAAACGTCGTCGCATCCAATTCTCAAGATTGATTCGAAGAAAAAGTGCGGAAAAAATGGGTTGGAAGTAGAGCAAATGCAATCCACTGCCGAATTTATTTTTGATTTAGAAGTGGAGATTCTATACGTTGATGGTTCATCCGAATTAAAAACATTCCCAATTCGCAGTTCAAAAGAGCGTTTCAAACTCGATTCGAAAAAAGAAATTTCTGGTTTCCGCTACGATCCTAACGTTAAGCTACTCTTTGAAATGGTTGAGGAATAAGCGTTAAAAACTGAATTGAAAAGGCCCTTGGAGACCACGATTCTGTATTTGCTTTTACGTTTGTTTGATAATTGTTGTAATTTTATAGCGTGAAAAAGTGGTTTGCATATTTTGTGCTCTTTGCCGTAGTGCTGTTATCAGTGCCGCGTAGCTGGGTGCATGAGTGTGACCATGATCATGTGGAAGCTGGAGATACAGACAACGATCATGAAGATTGTTTCGTGTGTGATCTCAACCTTGAGAAAGCACCCATTCCACCCATTCACAATTTCAATTTCGCGAATTTAGGTCCGATCGAACCTGTTGAGCTTGCCGTGGAAGCGCCAAGCATTCCTGAATTCAATCTAGCGAAGCATCGGGGTCCCCCCACATCGTGTTAATCAATTTGTAACAGAACAGTTCATGTTCTAACGCCACCGAACACCACTATTTCGCGTGGTCATTTTTGTTATCACACACGAAAACAATAATTTATGAAATTTAAAATGTTGTTTTTCCTTTTGTTAGGAAAGACAATGGCGTTTTCCCAGGACTTCTCGGGAAAGGTCATCAATCAAGAAACGAAAGAAGCAATTTCGTATGCGTCCGTCTACTTTGTTGAATTAGAAGTAGGAACGCGCACCAGTGAGGATGGAACCTTTACGGTTCAAGGAAATTTTTCCGACTCGGCCATTATTCGGGTTCGTGCACTGGGTTTTAAAGACTTGTATACCCGAAAAGAAGGAGATAATATGACCTTCGAACTCGAGGAAACACACATGAAGTTGCCCGAAGTAAAGGTCTCAAGCCCCTTGAGTACCATCCAAAATGACAATGTCGTATTCATTGATACGCGAAAGATGAGCGACCTCAATGTTATCCCTGGATCGATTACGGAAGGGATGACCAATATTCCAGGAGTGTACCAGTCAAGTACGGGAATTGGAATTTCGAAGCCGGTCATTCGTGGGATGCAAGGAATTCGCGTCGTGACGCTTTTGAATGGACTTCGTATTGAAAATCAGCAGTGGGGAGGAGATCACGGAAACGTGTTTACCTCGCTTGGAATTGGCTCGGTGGAAATTATCAAAGGTCCAGCTTCCCTGATGTTTGGGGCTGACGCTTTGGGAGGAACAGC
>JBFHGY010000473.1:0-3370 GCA_041582905.1 Crocinitomicaceae bacterium
AATTGGGATACATACGGTCGGATGACACATAACTATTACTTATGCAATGATCCCGCTACGGGACAGCTTAACTGGATTCCCTGGGACAACAATGAAGCATTCGGTGAAGGAAATCAAGGTGGAGCATTATCCATCAACTTAAGTGATGCAACGAATGAATGGCCGCTTCTGAGTTATGTGATAGCGGACCCTATTTATGAAGCGCAGTACAAAGTGTATCTGAGAGATTTTATCGATAACCACTTCAATTCTTCGGTTATGTCGTCAAAGTACTCGCAATATGCAAATCTCATTTTCGCCTCAGTTGATGCGGAAATAAGTGGATATACCTATGTAAACGATATAAGTGAGTTTGAAAGTGCATATAACGAATTGAATGCACATGTCGTTCAGCGCTATAACGTCGTAGACGCATATGCTCCTTGAAATGATTCACATAATTTGTTAATCTTTTGTTAAGGTCTATTTCCATTCAGATAAGGGCAAATTCCCTATGCACGCCTAGAATTCAACTGCATATAAACTTTTTAAGAGTAAAAATGACAATTTGTAACTTGCTTTCCTTGTTCAGTTTGAGTTTCCGTGGCTTTATTGCGTAAACAATTTCTTTGTCCCCGAATATATTATAGTACCTTTGTGCATTCGAATTAACGGAAACCAGGTTTTTATGTGGCAATTTCTTGCTAATTTAATTTTGCGGAATCGGTTGATAATCATTGGGTTATTGACGCTTCTGACTGTATTTCTAGGTTACAATGCGATTACAGGATTAAAACTCGATAATCGCTATGGTGTACTCCTTCCAAAATCAGCTCAAGCAAGTATCGATTACGAACGTTTCCAAGAGATGTTCGGCGAAGAAGGTGGTGTTCTGGTAATTGGAATTCAAACAGACTCTCTTTACACTGAAGATCGCTTCCGAAAATGGAAAGAACTAGGTGATTCAATTCTGAAATTGGATGGAGTAGAGTCGGTTGTTTCTGAAGCAAACTTATTCAGCATATTCAATAACCGTGAGAAACGGAAATTTGAGGCAAAGCGCGTTTTTTCTGATGTAACATACAAGGAAAAATCCATTGATTCGATACAGCGGGAGATTCGTGAAAATCCCATGTACAAGGATCTGCTCTTCAACGATAAGAACGCATCATTGATGATGGTGGAGATTGACGGGAAGTTCCTGCTCGATCAAAAGAAAGCCAACGTTGTTCTCGATATCGAAAACCTCGCGTCGGAATACAATGATGATTTCGGTCAGGCACGATTCGCTGGGCTACCTCACCTGCGTGTGATTATTGGAAAACGTGTCGTAAAAGAAATGTACGTGTTCGTAGGTCTGTTGATCTTGGTCACTTCATTGCTTCTCTACCTTTTCTTCCGATCTCTCAGAGTAGTATTTATCTGTAACCTAGTAGTGGTTGTTGCGGTAATTTGGTCGATCGGGTTAATTGGTACCTTGAGCTTCGACCTTACTATCATCATGGCGTTGATTCCTCCGCTAATGATTGTCATTGGAATACCGAACTGTATATTCCTGATAACGAAATACCATCAGGAAGTCAAAGAGCACGGGAACAAAGTAAAGGCCTTAACGCGTGTAATTCGTAAAATTGGTACTGCTACTTTCTTGACGAACCTTACAACATCTCTCGGTTTCCTTACCTTCGTTACAACCAATTCACCAAAACTTATCGAGTTCGGTATCAGTGCTTCGCTCAATATTATTTTGGTATTCGTACTGTCGATTTGTATTCTTCCGATCGTCTTGTCTTTCTCGAAGAAACCGAGAGAAAAGCACTTGATGCACTTGGATCGAAGATTAGCCGTAGGATTGCTAAATAATCTTGTTCACATCGCAGGAAATCACCGTAAATGGGTCTACCTCATTACCATTGGTGTAGTGGCGTTCAGTATCATTGGGATGTTGCGCATTGAGGCTACAGGGAACTTGACAGGTGATTTACCGCCAGGTGATCAAATATTGAAAGACGTTGAGTTTATTCAGGAGAATTTCGGAGGTTCCATTCCGTTCGAAATCATGATCGATTACAAGGAAAATAGCCGACTGCAAAAGAAGCATACCTTACTTTCGATTGATAGCATTCAACGTCGTTATTCGCAGGATACGTTGTTTACGCGTTTCGTATCGCTTGTCGATGTGCTCAAAGGGGCAAACATGGCATATCACAACAATGATGTTGACCAGTTTACACTCGTAACGAGCAAACGAAAACTCAGAACACTCAAAAATTACATTGATAGCTCACTAGTCACAAATTCCAATGGAGCTGGAATGGCACTGAATGAGTTCATGGATACAACTAACCATGTGTTGCGAATTCGCTCGCAGATGATGGATATTGGATCGTATGAAGTCAGCGATATCGTAGATACGATGGAGACACAAATGGATGCGATTCTGAACCCAGACAAAAAGCAAATTGAGAAGTACTACCGTCTGGCGACAAAGAAAAAGAACGACGCATATTACGATTCAATTGTATTCGAATTCCCTTCCGTTTTCAATGCGTTGACAAAGATTGTCTCTAATGGAGATGATGAAAAAGTAGCCGAGTTCGACATGGATCCGGAACTGATCAAAGAAGAATTTGGAAAGAAAGGATTCAAAGAGAACTTGCGTGCTGCCATCGATAACGAATACTACGACATTACCATAACGGGAGTTTCGAAAGTAGCATCGGAAGGAACGAAATATCTAGTGTTCAACTTGATGACAAGTTTGATCTTCGCTATTATCGCAATTGCGGTGTTGATGTCGATCTTGTTCCGATCATGGAGAATGGTATTGGTGTCGCTTGTTCCCAACTTTATTCCTTTGTTGTTTACGGCAGGAATTATGGGATGGTTTGGAATTCCATTGAAACCTTCAACCTTGTTGGTGTTTAGTATCGCCTTCGGAATATCAGTAGATGATACGATTCATTACTTGGCAAAATATCGCCTTGAATTGAAATCGAAACAGTGGGATTTGAAAGAATGTGTGATGATGGCCATCCGTGAGGCAGGTCTCGGAATGTTCTACACATCCATCGTTCTATTCTGTGGTTTCTCGATGTTTAGTTTCTCTCAGTTCGGAGGAACGCAAGCACTCGGTTTACTCGTTTCGTTGACCTTATTAATTGCAATGATTACCAACTTGGTATTGCTACCTAGTTTATTGCTTTCGCTCGAACATAGATTGACAACAAAGTCATTCGAAGAGCCTTTCTTTGATGCATACAACGAAGAAAGCGATATCGACTGGGATGATGTGGACGTTCTTCCGAATCCACACGACGGTCCCAACGCTGAAAACACAAACAGCTAGTTGAGAAGGCAGCTCTTAAAGTTGCTCGACTAATTCGTTTTG
>JBFHGY010000474.1:0-3365 GCA_041582905.1 Crocinitomicaceae bacterium
TGTTTTGAAGTTTTTGGATCCTACCGAACTAGACAAAGACCTTTCCGCATTCGTGTTCTATTCCTTTTTCTCAGAACCATTGAGTGGCATCTTTCAAATGAATAGCTATGGAGAATACTCGTATTCAAGCTATGGCGAGCCGAAAAAAGGGAAGGACGCACCAGCAAAGATGAATCGTGTTGAAGGTTACATGATTGATGGGAAACCAAATGGATTGTGGGTGAGCTACGATCAGTTCGGAAAGAAAATGATCGAGGCGAATTACCTAAACGGAGAGTTAGATGGTGAGACAAAATGGTATAAATACGCCAAGCCTTTAGATGAAGAAGAATACGGTTACATGGAATACGATTATGAGAATCCATTGCGTGATTCGTTCCCTGAAAAACGGGTGCATTATTTGGTGAGCGTGGCAAACTATGAGAACGGGAAAATGCACGGTAAACAAACAACGTACTCATGGTATGGCGAAATGACATCTATAGCAGAATACGAAGATGGAATGTTGCATGGAAAGAGCATCGAGCGCAATAAAATTGCCACCACACAGGCTTCGTATAAATTTGGTGAGCCAGACGGATACATTCGTACCTATCTCACATTGACACCGGGCGATTCCATCCTTTTGTATAACTTAAATTTCCAGGATGGATTGTTGCAGGGGGAATCGAAATCGTTCCATACGAACGGTAAATTGGCAAAGCGTGGTTTCTTCCTCGACGGAATGCCGATTGAAGATTATGAAGCGTATGATTCACTTGGAGTAAAATATCACTACGTGAAATTCAAATACTCCTTCCCAGTTGAAGAGAAAATTTGGGAGGAAAACGAATTAAGCGTACGCTATTTGTTTAACTGGCAAGATTCGATTCGTTTCGAACCGAGAGACATCACAACCAGTCAATCGCTGGAGTCGGTGATCTCACGACTAGGACTAGGTGGAGATTACTTTGAACGTCCTTACTACGGACGTCCGAGCCTTGTAAACAAGAATTACATCGATTACCACATGACCAAGTACTATCCAAATGACACGATCTCACGTGACGGTGATTTAAGTGATGGACGAAAAGTGGGATGTTGGAAATACTACAGCTACAACGGTGAGCTCCTCTACGAAGTAGATTATCAAGATTCGATCATAGAAGTCAATGATTCGGTGCGTTTCAAATCGAAAGGAGTATTGACAGACTTCGACAAAGAAGGCAATTTGTTGTATCAAGGGTATGTGATTGAAATGTCGTCGAAATACGACTGTTCGCACTCTGATCATTACGAAGTCCGTCAGCTCTACACGAAATGGGAAGCAGATGATTCACTCGGACGTATGAATGGATATGTTCAGAACTTCTACGATAATGGGACCTTGCAAAGTGAAGGGAACATGAAAGACGGTTTGCCTGACGGTGTATGGAAATACTACGATCCATTCGGAAAATTGAATCAATATGGTGTCTACGTTCTTGGAAAACGAAATGCCCGATGGCTTTCAGGAGATCTTTCCAAAACAAAATACCTCGGCGATATCTGTTTGAATCCGAATTTGCCTGATTTAGAAGAAGAAATTAAGTACCGTGAGAACCTACTCGATATCAAAATCACGAATTACAAAATGGGGAAAGCACTCAACACTCAATACTACGATATCAATATGAATCGTTTTATAGATGATGAGGAGGAAGAGGAAGAAATGATGGAAGCAATCGAGGAAGAATGAGAGTAAATAAGTGGCTACTCGCATGTGTTTGTTTGTTGACGACCTTTTCAATGCAAGCACAAACGATTGACTCTATTGAGTACAACGGAGAACACTACTACGTGTATCCATTTCGAAAGGAAGTGCAAATCCATCGAGAATACTGGAAGGTAGTAGATGACGATTCCTTTTTCGCTGACTACAATAATTACTTTAATTATTTCGAGGGTGATTTCATGTTCAGTCGAGAGAAGTTTCAAAGCGCGAAAACGCAAAAGCGGAAAGAAAAACTTCAAAAAGATCTGGAAGAACGATGGAAGCGAATTCGGAGAGGAAAGAAATTTGGAAAGAAAGCGACGCAATCCATTCGTCAAAATCCAGGGGCGTTAATTCAAGTCGCCTATGATCACGAGAGCGATCTGTTGCCACCATTTGAATCCATTCCCGATGGAAAATACGTGCAGTTATTTGATGATTACTGCGCCGTAGATGAAAATGGGAAATATGATCCGAAAGCCTATCGCGTTGCAGGAATTTTCACGATCAAGAACAACATCATCGATGGAGAAGCCGTTTGGATGAACTTCAGTGGAGTGAAGGTGAAAATGGGAAGCTTCAAGAATGGCTTAAAAGAAGGAGAATGGACCATCAAGTATCCAAATGAACTGGGATACAGAATCGATAAGCTGGATAGAAAAAGATTGAAAAAGGGTGAGGAGATCTATGTCGCCTATACCGCGGAAGTGGCTCACTTTCACAAAGGGCTGAATCACGGAAAGTACGATTATCTTGGTTTTTACGATCATCAACGGGTAACGGGTCAATTTGAGCTGGGTGAACCTACAGGTGAATGGACCTATCAGACAAAGGATCAAATAACGTGCAGGGTTCAAATGGCCGATCCCGGCGACACTTCCGTATCACGAAAACCTATTTTGAGAACGGGAGAGCTTGTGAGACCGCGAGAATACTACCGAAAAGAAAACGGAGATTACATTCCGTATGAAATGAGGTGTCAAGAGGCTCCGATGCCGAATTTCCCAGGGGGATTCTATACGATTCCCTTCAATACTCATCAGGATGATTTGGAATTGGCGGGAGAACGAGACAACTCCTACGAGTTAACGGACCGTGATTACATTACCGACGATTATTACATCAGTCCATTCAGTAATGAAAGCGACTTCGAAACAACCCGTTTTGATGCACTCGAATACGACAATATTCAGAGAAAAAGATACCCACGTTGGTTCATTATCGATAGTTTGGGAGCCCACATGAGGTATGACGGCGTCTACGAGCAATACTACATGAATGGACAATTGTTCTTCCGCTATGAGTTCAAAAATGGCGAGTTGGTTCGAGAAGACACCTTGTTTTGGGATAATGGACAGATGCTTGATGTCATAGAATTCCATGCAGATTCGAATAAGTATCATCGAAGTTTATACGATCGTCAGGGATATCTCTACGATGTACTTATTTATGATTCCTTGGGCGCGTTCGAACGATATTTAAAAGAATACGATGAAGAATCAGATGAGGTAATCATTGACGGTTTGGTGGCAACACAAAATGGTTGGTTTAGCGGAGGACGTCGATTTGAAGTGGACGCTGGTTTCTACTACGTAGATGAAGATTTGCTTTCATCGGATAGTTTACAGGAAAA
>JBFHGY010000475.1:0-3358 GCA_041582905.1 Crocinitomicaceae bacterium
AAAGGCACTCAAAGGAGATGAAAACATCGAAATCATGAACGTTCACGGAAAAGGCTTTAAGCTAATTGTGAAGGATTCAGAATAGAAATCGGTTCATATTCAGTAGTTTGAAGTTGAACTTGGGTATTTCTACCTAGTTTTTCACGGTTTTATCTGCCTAATTTTGATGCATAACCTAAAACGCATCAAAATGGCAACACGAATTCACAGGATCGATAGAGCGCTAACGACACTTACATCTAATTGTGCATACTACGCGTATGACGTATTGACAAACCCCAACCTAGTTCTGCCCGTGGGATTAACCTGTGTGAAAGTCTTCAAAGGACGAAACCCAAGTTATTTCGTGAACAGTGTGGAATACTATGGTTTTATCGCATCCGTTGATGACCGACCAGGGACCTATGTTATTTCCTTTCGTGGAACAGATTCCAAAATGGATATTTACGAAGACATCTTTGCTGAACGCGTAAATTTTAAACCCTTTTTGAACAGTGTACCCTCAGATGTATATGTAGCCGCTGGATTTATGGGAATCTATTCATCTCCGGTAACACCAGGAGGCAATGACTCGATGCAGCGACAGCTTTTCGAATTTTTGGCGCATTATAAACCGCAGGAAATTATCATTACAGGACATAGTTTGGGCTCATCGTTAGCGATGTTGTTCTCGTTGGATGTTCGCGTGTCAAATCCATCACAAAAGGTGAGGCACTATAACTACGCATGTCCGCGAACGGGAAATGCAGCATTCGCGAATTTGTACAATCAACTAGAAATTGCCTTGCCTGTTGGATACCGTACGGTGCGAATGGTTAATTATTGGGATGAAATTCCATGCCTACCATTTGAGGACATGGGATATGAACACGGTCCAAGCTATTTCTTAATCGAGTTTTACAAGCATGGATCGGTACTCAAAATGGATTACGTCGTCCAGCATAGCATGTTCAACTATCGTGCAGTACTTGATTTAGCCATTCGAAATAATCCACAAGGATATGCTGGAAGTGTGGTTGGATATCAAGGCGTGTTGCTCCAAAGTGATATTCCGAGCGCGTCACGAAAGGAGTGTCAAATTCGTTTCGGTGAAAGGCAAGATACAACAAGCTCAGAAGAGGAGTAAAGAGTTAAAACTTAAAAAGTGCAAGATTGAGTGCGGCTAAATGCTGCATTTTTGATCAGATCTCAGACCAAACGGCTAGTTCATTTCCTGAAGGATCGGTAAAATGAAAACGCTTTCCTCCTGGAAAAGTGAAAATGGGAACTGTAATGATTCCTCCAGCGGCTTCAATCTGTGCTTGGATTTCTGTTAAATCTGAATGTTTGAGAATGACCAGAACTCCATTCACGATAGGATCATCTGTAAGTTGAAATCCTCCTTCCATTCCTGCGTTTTCAAAAGCGACATATTGCTCTCCGTAGTCGGTGAATTTCCAATCAAAAACGGATGTGTAAAATGCTTTGATCTTCTCAAGATCGTTTGCTTTGAATTCGATGTAGTTAATGGGTGTGTTTTTGGTCATGTTATGGATTCTTTTCGGATCAATTGCTTCAAAATAACAATTTGACCTAAGTGATAGTGCGTATGTTCAATAATACCGTGGATGTTACGAAAATAGGTACCGAATTTCTCGTCTGTAAATACACTGTTGAGTTGTTCATCAGATAATTGCTCAATTAAGCTTGCCGCTTTCTCAACATGATTCCAAGCAGCTGTTTGTAGCTCCTTCCAATCTGTTTCAGATTCAATTTTCGGATGAGAAAAGCTCAACTTGTCGTTGCCAGTTAGCGGCTTGCCTTCCAATACGTCTGTGAGAACAGGGATGTAGTAGGTAACGTGATGCGTCAGAGTGACGATCGTATTGAATGGGTGAATAGGCATAATCGCTTCTTCCCAAGTAACATCGTCGAGTACGTCCCGTAAATTGCGTGTAGTCCAATTGCCTCCGAAGAAAACGTCTCGAAAGTGTTTCGCCGATTGATGAGAGAGCTTATTCATTCTAAACACATTTCGCCTGTCATTTTGGGCATAATCACCTTGTCATTTCGTTTGAAAACGATGTCGACCTGAAAACATTCATCCTGCGTTCCCACAATCTTACATTCCAGAAGATCTCCTTTTTCGAATGGAGGCATAGGAGCTTTTAACTTTTTGCATGTCAGGTTGTACGAACAATCATCAATCCACTCAACTTTCCAAATAGCCATTACCTTTCCGTTGGAAATACTTTTTTGGATTCCATTTTTTCGAACCGATAAAACGTCTTTCTGGTCGGGATAGATGAATCGCCCATTCTTAAATTTTGAACAATCTTGCTGCGCTTGAGTGAAAATGGGAAGAAAAGATACTAGTAATAAAGTGATGAGTGTTTTCATAGTGTGTTTGAGTTGTTAAAAAGTAAGGGAAATGAATCTTTTGTGATACAATATTTAATAATTCGTTTTTAAATAGTTAGGTATGGTGAGAAACGGACTCTTCCAATTCCTTTGTCTAATGTATGAATTTCTTGGTCGATGAAAGGAGTCATTTAGACGATTATTCATACCGAAAGTTGTAAATTTGACCATGCAAGGTTTATCTTTGCGGACATTTTTTAGACTTACAAATAGGACTTAAACTACGATGAAAACTCCCATTCTTCTAATAGTTCTCTTCATCTCTACGTTTGGATTTTCGCAAAATTTTATCCAAACCCAAAGACAGGTTGCTCCGAAACCTACGAATCAAGAATTGTATGGACTTGAATACGAAATCAAGCACTACGCTTTTGGTGACGGTGATAGCACCATCTTGAATGAGATCAATTTTGAACTTCTTCCAATTCAACGTGAACAATCAGTTGATGTTGAAGTATATGATGCTTCGATCGATCAGATTATCATACTCTACTCTTACGATAAAATTCACGCGAAATACACCGAAAAATGGGGCGGTAATTAACCGAACTTATAGCAATGAAAAAACAATTCTACTCCCTACTCTTCTTCACCATGGTATTGGTGGGAGGATCAACAGCACAAATTACTTATAACACATCAGGAACATACACGACTGGTCCAACCGAAACATGCCTGCGCGTGCAAGTATGGGGAGCTGGTGGCGGTGGTGCCGCAAATGCTTCTTCCAGTGATGGAGGAGGTGGAGGTGGTGGCGGTGGCTACTCTGAATCATTCGTTGGAGTAACACCTAATACTACCTATACCATTACGGTTGGAATGGGTGGCGCTGGTGGAACGGCCAACAACACTGGAACGAATGGTGGCGATTCTTGGTTTGGATCGACATCAACGGTATTGGCATACGGAGGTATCGGCGGACTTTCACCTTTGAATAATGGTGTCAACGGAGGAGTCG
>JBFHGY010000476.1:0-3350 GCA_041582905.1 Crocinitomicaceae bacterium
CGCATATCGAAAATTTCAGAAACTTTCTTCGCGATTTCACCGTCTGTCATGTCTACTTTTGATGTTCCGTACGTATCTACAAAGATTCCACATGGCTCAGCCACACCAATCGCGTAAGACACTTGTACTAGGATTTCATCACACACACCTGCAGCTACCATGTTTTTGGCAACGTGACGTGTAGCGTAGGCCGCAGAACGGTCAACTTTTGAAGGATCTTTCCCAGAGAAAGCACCACCTCCGTGAGCTCCTTTTCCTCCGTACGTATCAACGATAATCTTACGACCTGTTAAACCAGTATCTCCGTGAGGCCCTCCGATTACGAAGATTCCTGTTGGGTTGATGTGGTATTGAATGTTACCATCAAACAACACTTGTAGATTTGCTGGCAATTTCGCTTTTACACGAGGAATTACGATTTCGATGATATCTTTTTTGATTTTCTCCAACATTTCTGCTTCTGAAGCGAAGTCATCGTGTTGAGTTGAAACAACAATCGTATCAATGCGTTGTGGTACATTATCATCAGAGTACTCGATCGTTACCTGTGATTTTGCATCTGGACGCAAATAAGAAATCAATTCTGGCTCATTCTTACGAATTTCTGCCATTTCGATCAAAATCTTGTGCGAAAGATCCAATGCCAATGGCATGTAGTTTTCTGTTTCTTTCGTTGCATATCCGAACATCATTCCTTGGTCACCTGCTCCTTGATCTTCAGGATTAGCACGCTCAACTCCTTGATTGATATCTTCAGACTGATCGTGAATTGCTGACAAAATCCCACATGAATTCGCATCGAACATGTATTCTGACTTCGTGTAACCAATTTTTCTGATCGTTTCACGAGCAATCGACTGAACGTCTAGGTAGGTGTTTGTTTTCACCTCTCCAGCGAGAACAACCTGCCCTGTAGTCACCAAGGTTTCACAAGCTACTTTCGATGACGCATCAAACGCCAAGAAATGATCAATCAGCGCATCCGAAATTTGATCGGAAACTTTATCTGGATGTCCTTCTGAAACGGATTCAGATGTAAACAAGTATGACATAATTATGCTTTAAAATGTAATGAGCGCGAAATTAGTAATTTTTTCGATGTTGAAGTAGTTCGATTGGTATATAGTTCGGTTCGATACACTTCGACTCCGCTCAGTGTCCGACCCATTGCTAACGATTGTTGGATTGTTCTGCTTTTGGATTTTCAGAATACATGGACTGAAGGGATGTCGCTAAGGAATTAAAATGGAATAATAATTGCAAGTGAGCACTACTATGAAAACACTTTTCACCGCCCTCGCCATTGGATTCCTCGTACTTTCTTCATGTACAAAGGAACAACGCATTGTAAATCGACTAGAAGGAAAATGGACCGTACTAGAGGCTGAAATTGCCAATAGCGGAACATTTGAACCAAATATGGTCTTTGAGTTTGAATACTGCAAACAACGCAAAAATGACTTCTGTGATTATTCTTATCACGATTTTGATCAAGATGAAACTGTTAATGGTGTCTATGCCATCGGTAACAATGGTGAGTCTGTTGTTCTGTCGTCTCTTTCAAGTTGGAACAATACCTTTGATGAATTCGAAATTGAGAAACTGAACTCGCGTCGCTTGCGTTTAGTGAACTACGATGCTGAGAGTGGCGAATACCGACGGTTTGAGCTGAAGTCTATCGATTAATCCCTCTCGTTTATCTTCGATATCTAGCTGGAATCCCTTCTTCCCAATCGTGGAATACAAAAATTCCATTGAATAGATTCTGTTGTTTGTGTGATTCATTGATACCGAAATAACCGTAGTTTTCAATCAGTTCTTGTCCTCGTTTTGAGAGCTCAAATTGAAGGAAGTTCATTTCTTCATCCGTTGGCATACCATCAAAATATTGATACAAGGGACGCGACAATGCGTACATCCCTGCACGGACTTTTGCGCGTTCGTACGGAGAAATTGCTGGCATTTCCCCTGAGTAGAGGTACATCCCCCAGATGTCTCCTGCTGGTTTTCCTTTGTGATCCATCACATATCCAACTCCAACGTAACCAATGGCGCCCCTTACTTTTTTCACTGCTTCGAGCACCTCTAGTGAGGTTTCAAATTCTATGATGCTTTTTGCATATCCATCCTGCGCCATGCGTTCTTGAAAAAAACGACGCGTTCCAGAACCTTTCTTTCTTCCGATTAGTTGAATAGGAAGATTCGGTCCTCCCACACTACTCCAGTTTGTAATTTCTCCAGAAAAAATACTTCGGAGTTGATCTGTTGACAGACTATCTACCCCCAAATGTATGTTCGTTACAACTGCCACCGCATCATGCGCCACAACCACTTCAATTGGATTCACCGAATTCTCCCAGGCACGCTCTATCTCATCCTGCGTCATTGGTCTGGAAGCGTTCGCAATTGAAATTTCTCCGTTTATCAAGGACTCAATTCCTTGCCTTGTTCCTGACGATCGTACGGAAATGGTACGTTCCAAGTCCATATTTGCTTCAAATTCATTCACTAACATCTGAATCATGCTTGCCTCTGTATCAGAACCGGAAATCAGTAATTGCTTCGGGGGAATTTGAACTTCTGGGCTACATGCCAACATAGCAAGAATGGAAATGCAGATACCTGAAACCTTCAGAACGAACTGTGTCATACGATTGCTGTTTTTTTTTGCAAAAGTATGCACAACATGGGGCTTCCTTTATTAGGGCAATGTTAAGTATTTGTCAAGTGATTTTCTTAAAGGTTGATGTACCTACAGATCAAACCAGTACGCATTTTATCGTTGTCGGATATATCCGGTTTCGCCCTTCTTTAAGTCAAAAATCCATGTATAATACCCCACAAAATGTGAATCGAAGAAGCCTTTTCGCTTGTACAGGTTGTCTGGGATGAACGCACGATTTTCTTTTGCTAGCCCACCTGCTTTGGTTTGAGGAGCAATTCCATCGAGCAGACAGGGTGACACAAATTTATTCTCATCGAAGTCGCTTCCGTATTGCCAAATCTCCTTCCACTCAGACATCTTCACATCACCAGACTCAGCGTTTTCGGGAGCCAAAATATAGAATCCACCAAAGTTGATTTTCCCTCGGAGCTCATCCACAATCCCCAAAGAATAGGCATATCCCATTGAGTGTGCAACAATGTACAGTGTATCATCATAGGATTGATTTGGGATCTCATTCAGCATCTGATAGAGGTTTCTTCCTGCAATGCGTCCATTTTTTCGGCGCTCAGCAAATCCTTTTTTATTTGGAATCAGGTTGAACGATTCGTAAGTCATATCGCCCTCGATATCTTGGCATACGTGACGTTTTGGATTCTTGCATCGCTTCGGATACTCTTGCGAC
>JBFHGY010000477.1:0-3348 GCA_041582905.1 Crocinitomicaceae bacterium
CGTTTTTTGAAATTGCCATGTGGTTGAAGCTGACCGTTCTTTGCTGTCTTGCGAATACCTGTACAGTCGCTCAACTACGAATATTAGGGCGATGAAAGTTAAAAGGAAATACCAGTTTTCAGCTAAAAAAGTGCCGATGAGTTGTCCAAAATCACTCCCTGTGGAGACGGTGCTAACCAAGTCGGCTGTGGATCGTTTTTGTGTATACGGAAAGTAGCTGATGTCAACGAGATTCAGGAAAGCCATAAATCCCGTAAGGAGAATAAAACTGATTTTAAAGAGGAGTCGATGCCATTTGTAATGTCTAATCGGTAGAGGAAGCATGTACAGTCCGATGTAGGCTAAGAAGTAAAGGCAAATTGTGATGATATCGAACCAAGCTCCCCAAAAGAAGTCCATGAATCCTACCTCTGCAAACGAACTCACGTTACTAAAATAGAAGATGAAGCGAGTGAGTTGGAGCACGCCAAAAACGATGGCTAATCGAATTCCAATATTTCGGACATGTTCAGGAAACAATTTCTTAATATTCATCGGAGCAAAAATAATCATTTTAGTAGAGCGTAAAATGGAAATGAAAGGATGCAAGTGGAATCTAAAATAAACGGTATTTGGAACGAATCGATTGCGCAAAATGAGTGCTTTATCTCTTCTTCTCATTGAGTGAATGGGAGGTTAATTGTCCATCGTTTTTGCGATATTTGTCTCATTAAGCATCAATCATGAAGATAAAACAAGGAATCACAGCACTTTTTGCTCTTGCAGTAAGCTTTTCAAGCTTTAGTCAAATTGAATTAGGAGGTGAAGAACCAAAGAAGGAAGAGAAAAAAGAGAAGGAAGTTAAGGTAAAGCCCAAGCGCGAGCAAGATGGAAGTACTGAAGTATATATGGTTACGAACTGGTCGAGTACTTCTCGGAAGCTGGAAATGAATGCCGCGCCATTTGGAGATCCATTGGGAGCAAGAGAATTCGAATCACCGTTGAATAAATGGTCATTCGGAATAGGATTTCGTAATCGATTGAACAAAAGTATTTCCATTCAGGGTGGAATTAGCTACCTGCGAAATGGTGAAAGTTACCTGTATGAAGAAACGGATACCTTATTTAAATACGAAACTACCTATTCGTATGTGGCCATGCCGATTAAAGTATTGTATACGTACGGAGACAAGTTGACTTTGCTTGCGGGTGGAGGAGTGACGCCTCAACTTTTTCTGAGTTATGTTCAGGAGCAAGAATGGAGAGATTCTGAAGATGCTACCGATCGTGAAACAATCAAGGAGCAAAATGGCTATTCTTCATTTGTGTTGAGCGCAGCACTTAATCTTGGAGTTCAATATCAATTTTCCGATAACTGGACGCTTCTATTCTTACCTGAATACCGCATTCAATTAACAGACACCTACGATAAAACTGATTCGTTCAATCATTTTGGTCGAGCGTTAGGATTCGATATCGGATTAACCTTTAAATTATAATATGAAGCTATTCGAGCTAACGAACTACTTGGAGTCACTGGCTCCACTTTCTAGTCAAGAATCATACGATAACTCAGGATTAATTGTCGGGGATCCGCAAATGGATTTGACGGGCGCGCTCATCAGTCTCGATTGCATTGAATCAGTGGTGGAAGAGGCCATTCAGAAGAAGTGCAATGTGGTGGTGGCACATCATCCGATACTTTTTAAAGGGTTGAAGCGACTAAATGGTTCCGATTATGTTCAGCGAACAATCATTAAGGCGATCAAGAATGATATTGCTCTTTATGCCATTCATACCAACCTCGATAATTATCAATTTGGAGTGAATGCAGAAATAGGAAGACGACTCGGACTTGAAAATCTCCGTGTTTTGGCACCAAAGAAAGATGTGCTCACCAAATTGGTTGTGTACGTTCCTGATGATTACGTCGAAAGCGTAATGAATGCATTGTTTGAAGCGGGGGCAGGCTCAATAGGAAATTATGGAGAATGTAGCTTTTCAACATCTGGAACAGGAACCTTCATGCCGTTGGAAGGGGCTGATCCTTTTTCTGGAAATCAAGGCCAAAGGGAAAATAGTTTGGAAACGAAAGTCGAAGTGCTAGTGTCCAAACATAGTTTGAGTAGGGTGATCAGAGCGATGAAAGACGCGCACCCATACGAAGAAGTCGCCTATGAAGCCTATCCTATTTTGAATGAAAATCAATTCGAAGGAGCGGGAATGATCGGAGAATTACCCAACCCGATGGACGTAACAGCATTTTTGGAACAAGTGAAGGAATCCTTTGGCTGCGGTGTAATCCGACATACTGAATTGATCAAGGATACGATTGAAACAGTGGCTTTCTGCGGAGGTGCGGGTAGCTTCTTGTTGAGAAATGCGATCTCACAGAAGGCAGATGTTTACATCACAGGAGACTATAAATACCATGAGTTTTTTGATGCTGACCAACAAATTCTGATTGCCGATATTGGTCATTATGAAAGTGAACAATACACTTCTCATTTATTAGAAGGTGTTTTGACGAAAAAATTTCCTAAATTTGCGGTTCATTTAACAGAGGTCAACACAAACCCGATAAATTATTTTTAGCTCATGGCAAAAACGGCAACGAAAAAAGAAATGACAATCGCTGAAAAGCTAGACAGTCTTTACAATTTGCAAAAAATTGACTCTGAGATCGATCGAATTCGAACGATTCGTGGAGAACTTCCGTTGGAAGTACAGGATTTGGAAGACGAAATTGAAGGATTGGACAAGCGAATTGCCAACATTGAGTCGGAAATAAAAGACTTAGAAACAGAGATTTCGAACCGTAAAAATGCGAACAAAGACGCTGAAGCAGCAATTGCTAAATACAAAGAGCAACAAAATAACGTTCGTAATAACCGCGAATTTGAATCAATTGCGAAAGAAATTGAATTCCAAGAATTGGAGATCAGATTGAACGAAAAGCGTTCGAAAGAGTCTAAAGCGAAAATTGCTGGAAAGAAAGAAGTATTGGATGAAGCAAAGGAAAGAAGAAATTTCCGTGCTGAAGATCTATCTTCAAAGAAAGCAGAGTTGGATGAAATCATCGCTGAAACTCAAGCTCAAGAAGAAAAATTGGAGAAAAAATCAAAGTCTGCATTGAAGAAATTGGATGATCGTTTGGCAAATGCCTACACGCGTCTTCGTTCAAATGCACGCAATGGTTTGGCAGTGGTTCCTGTTGATCGTGATTCATGTGGAGGGTGTTTCAATAAAATCCCACCACAACGTCAACTAGACATTCAAACAAAGAAAAAAGTGATTACTTGTGAGCACTGTGGACGTATCCTCGTTCCATCAGAATCAGAAGATTAATCCATAAATAGATTAAATTTA
>JBFHGY010000478.1:0-3348 GCA_041582905.1 Crocinitomicaceae bacterium
CGTGAAGAAATTGATTTGTTCTCTGGAAAAACGATTACGGAAAACCTCATTTTCGCAACAGAAAGTCGAATCAAAGGGTATTTCCGTGAGAAGGGACACTATTCGGTTCGGGTCAATATTGGTCGCGATACGGATTCACTCATTGCTAACTCCGAAATTTTCACCATTGACATCGATAAAAATGATCGTGTAAAGATTGGAGAAATCAATTTTCAAAACGTCGAGTCGATTAAAGAATGGAAGCTTCGCATGGCGATGAAGGACACGAAAGAAAAGGCGTTTTGGCGCTTCTTCAAACGTTCTAAATTCTCACAATCGGCATACAGACGCGATAAAAAAGCAGTGGTAGAAAAGTTCAACGCCATTGGTTTGCGTGATGCTACAATCGAGCACGATACGGTATTCTTAGCGGATAGCAAAAATCTTCAAATTGATATGAATATCAATGAAGGGGAGTTATACTACTTCGGTGACATTGAATGGATCGGAAACACAAAATTCCGTTCATCCTTCCTCGATACGGTATTGGGAATCAAGAAGGGAGATATCTACAACAAAGCCCTGTTTGATCAACGTGTGTACATGAGTCCAGATGGTCGTGATATTTCGTCATTATATATGGACCGCGGATACTTGTTCTTTAACCCTGTTGTGGTGGAAACAAGCGTAGTGGATAATCATATCAACTACCAAATCCGACTCATTGAAGGGAAACAAGCACGCGTTCGACGTGTCATCATCAAAGGAAACACAAAGACGAATGAACACGTAATTCGAAGAGAAATCCGAACAAAACCAGGTGATCTTTTCAATCGAAATGATATCATTCGTACGCAACGTGAATTGGCACAATTGGGATACTTCAATGAGCAAGCATTCCAGGTAAACCCTATTCCAAATCCACAGGATGGAACAGTGGACATCGAATACATTGTAGAAGAAAAGTCTTCTGATCAAATTGAACTTTCTGGTGGATACGGTGGTGCCGGAATCAACGGTCAGGGTGGACGTTTGATTGGTACGCTCGGTTTGGTGTTCAATAACTTTAGTGTGAAGAACATGTTTAAGAAAGGAGCATGGACGCCACTTCCAGGTGGAGATGGTCAGCGCCTTCAAATTCGTGCTCAAACGAACGGACGTTTTTATCAAGGATATAACTTCTCATTCACAGAACCGTGGTTGGGAGGAAAGAAACCAAACTCATTGTCTGTATGGATGAACCATACCGCACTTGGAAACGGATATTTGCGTTCAAATGAAAGCTACGCAGGATTGGGAATTACAGGAGTTGGTGTTGGTTTAGGTCGACGTAAAAAATGGCCGGATGATTATTTCCAGGCATACTACGAATTGAGTTACCAATACTACGATGTAGTGGACGACAGCCGTTTTGGAATTTTTGACAACGGATATGCAAACGACATCGCCTTAACGTACCGCTTGCAACGAAGTTCGGTGAGTTCACCTATTTATCCTCAGGGAGGTTCAAGCTTGCGTTTCTCGGCAAAATCTACTTTACCTTACTCATTCTTTGATGGCGTAGATGATTATTCAGATTACACCAATCAAGAGCGATACAAGTACTTAGAGTACTACAAAATCAAGTTTGTAGGTGAATGGTACTTACCGCTTACAATGGACAAGAAATTGATCTTGATGCCACGTATTGGTTTCGGGTTTATGGGAAGCTACACGGCAAGCAAAGGGTTGACTCCTTTCGATCGTTTTACACTTGGAGGAAGCGGTTTGACGGGAGTGAATCAGATTGGTGGACGTGAAATCATCGCCCTTCGTGGATACGATGACAATTCATTGAACTCGGCGAATGGAGATCCATTGATCGCAAAATACACCTTGGAATTGCGTTATCCAATCTCATTGAATCCACAAGCAACTTTCTTCGCACTTGCGTTTGCAGAAGCAGGAAATACCTTCCCGTCGTTTGAACGATTTAATCCGTTTAATGTGAAGCGCACAGCCGGTGTCGGAATTCGTGTATTCTTACCAATGTTTGGAATGCTCGGGTTAGATTATGGACTCGGATTCGATAAGTTGGATGCATGGTCGAGTGGATACGGTGGAGCGTCAGATAATGCTATCGAGAACCAAGGGTTCTACACGAAACTCAATTTCACAATTGGTATGAATTTAGGAGAGCTCTAACCAAAGAATCCCAAGAACTTCACAATAAATGTATTAACTTCGCGTTCCGCAGAAAACAATTTCTATTTATATGAAAGCAATTATTCTAGCACTCACATTGATTTTTGGCACAGGGTTTGCCTATTCTCAGAAGTATGCGTACATCGACTCGGATTACATCTTGTCGAATTTACCAGAATACACCGACGCAAAGGCCAAGTTGGATAAATTAGCAGACCGATGGACAAAGGATATTGAAAAGAGATATGAAATTCTAACTCAAAAGAAAGATAATTTCGCCCGTGAGGAAGTATTGTTGCCTGCAGAAGAGCGCAAGAAACGAATGGAAGAAATTGAGAAGTTGGAAACAGAAGCAATGGAAATGCAAAAAACACGCTTTGGTGTGAAAGGAGATTACTTCTCGAAACGTCAAGAGTTGATCAAGCCGATTCAAGACAAAGTGTACGATGCAATGCAAACAGTTGCTTCCAAAAGAAACTATTCGTTCGTGTTCGATAAAGCAAATCAAAGCAATTTGATTTACGCAGATGACAAGTACGACATTAGTGAAAGTGTATTAAGAGAACTTCAAAAAAATTAATCTGAATTAGATTAATCATAAACCAGAAACAAAACGGCAAAGCCGATAACTAAATCGATGTGACTTCGTAGACAACGTGGAGACATCAAAAGAAGAAGCTAGAAAAGAACAATTAAAAAGTAGAAAATGAAAAGATTATTATTGATAGCAGTGGTTGTTTTGGGAGCAGGATTCGCTTCAGCACAGTCTAAAATTGCTCACTTGAACTCAACTGAAATTATGGAAGCAATGCCATCTTACAAGGATGCAGTGGCAAAATTACAACAGTTCGAACAAGATGGGTACACTGAGTTGCAAACCATGAAAGCTGATTTCGATAAAGCAGTTCAAGTATATTCTCAGAAAGTACAAAGTGGTTCACTTTCTCCTGTTCTTGATCAAATTGAGCAAGAGAAATTAGCGAAGAAAGAACAAGATTTGATGGCAAGACAACAGTCGCTTCAAAATGAAATGCAAACGTACTCGCAAGAATTGAACAAGCCAATCCTAGAGAAAGTTGAGAAAGCTGTAAAAACGGTTTCTGATCGCAAAGGATACGATTACGTATTTGATGTAACAACATTGATGATTGCAAACGGTCCAGACATCACGAAAGAAGTGATCGA
>JBFHGY010000479.1:0-3343 GCA_041582905.1 Crocinitomicaceae bacterium
CACTTATTGTTTATGGAAAACGCCCCACATGCTCGTATATGAACTCTGCCCTCCAAAAGCATATTGAGAATAACCATGTTCCATCGTCATTGAGTCCTTCGTAATAAATACTGTACCGAGTCCAGTATTTCGGAAAGATTTTGTGCTGTCATCAGCCACCCAAATAGAAGATCCGGGAGAGCTGTAACCTACCCCACTGTGAGTTACTTGAAAGTACATACGTGTCGAATCATCCATCGGTCCTTTATTCAAAAAGATGTGTTGAATCGCAAAATGCGCAGAATAGACAGTATCAATAAAACCATATGGGTGAGCAACTTGGAAGTTGTAATCACCAACATATACGCCTTCAAGGCTATCCGCCCATGCACAGAGTTCACAACTAGGAATTTCCACTTGCGTTTCCTGGTGTTCAAACTTAGAACAAGCGCTTAACGCAAAGACTAATAGTGTTAGGATAGACCATCTTTTCATACTAGTCGGACGTATTTGTACCTTCAAGCGTTGGATTGGAACCAATCTTTTCTAAAACCGTACATTTATCCCGTGAAAAGAATTCTTGTTATTCAAACGGCTTTTTTGGGAGACGTCATTCTCGCCACACCAGTTTTAGGTGAGTTGAAACGCTTATTTCCGGACGTTGAGTTGGATATGCTCGTGAAGAAAGGCAATGAATCACTCTTATTAAATAATCCTCACCTGAACGAGTTGTTTGTATTGAATAAGTCAGAAGGAAAGTGGAAGGCCATCTTTGGATTGATCAAAGAATTTCGTCACAATCAATACGATTTGGTCATCAACCTTCATCGTTTTGGTAGCTCTGGACTGATCACCGCTCTTTCCAAAGGGAAAAAACGCTACGGTTTCCGAAAAAATCCTTTTTCATTTCTTTATTCTAAGCGATTTGACCACAACATTGGAGACGGAACGCACGAAGTAGAACGAAATCTATCTGTCATTGCCGAATTTGGAGCAAAAAAGATGGTTCGTCCCGAATTATTCCCATCACAAAAGGACTTGGAGAAGATACAGCCCTATCTCGAAGAAAACTATTATTGCATTGCGCCAGCTTCGGTTTGGTTCACGAAACAGCTTCCTGCGGAAAAGTGGATAGAATTGAGTAATCGATTTGAGCCTGAAGCAAAAGTGTATGTTCTTGGAGCTCCTTCAGACACGGAATTAGGTGATTCAATTATTGAGAAATCAACTCATCCAAACATGGAGAACTTAGCAGGAAAGCTCAGTTTATTGCAGTCTGCTGCTCTCATGAAATCTGCCAAGCGTTCGTTCGTCAACGATTCTGGTCCACTTCATTTAGCGTCGAGTATGAATGCCAATGTTACCGCCTTTTTCTGCTCTACGGTTCCTGATTTTGGGTTCGGTCCTTTATCCGACGACTCCAACATTCTTCAAGTGGAAGGCTTGGATTGTCGTCCGTGTGGTATTCATGGGCATAAGGCATGCCCGAAAGGACACTTCAAATGCTCAAAAATTGAATTGGAAGGATAGATCTAATCGATCTAAAGTGCTTTTACCATCACATAATCTTCCATGTAATAGCCTTTACCAATGTTGATATCCTCTTCCTTGACAATGTCAAACCCTTGCGACTTGTAAAAATCGACGGCTTTATTGAAACGATTTACATTGAGATTAATCGTCGCAACATCGAGTTCGTTTGCTACTTCAATCGCTTTTTCAAGTAAGGCTTTTCCCAGCCCTTTACCGTGATCTTTTGTATCTACATACAGTTTGTGAATGCGTAAAGTACCAACATCGGGAAAGTTTGGCTCCAAACCAATAAACCCTTTCGGCGCACCATCCAGTGTGATCAGGTAATACAGATGTCCAGTTTGAACTTGCTCTGTCAAGGTATTGACGTTATACATCCATTCCAGCATATACTCGATCTGCTCGGGTTTTAGAATATCCTTGAATGCTTCTGGCCAGATACGTTGAGCTAGCTGATGAACGATAATAATATCGTCTTTTGTCAATTGCGAGATGTTGAGCATACTATTCGTTTGATGCACAAAATTAGCCATTCGCACATCAGGTATGAATCCTCTTAGAATTAGTTATTTACTTAATAATGTGAACGAAGCCATGCGCTGTGTAACGCGTCTTCTCCTGATCATCGTACTCATATTTATCGCTATCCGGTGTCACTACATACGTATACACTCCTGCTTCGAGTTCTTTCCCAGATTTATCCACTCCTTTCCAATCGTTCTGATAATCATCTGTTTCGAACACCAAGTTCCCCCATCTGTTGAATATTTGAACCTGAACACGGTCATAATCTTCGATGTTTCGGATGATGAATTCATCATTGATGTTATCTCCATTCATCGTGATCACATTCGGAACTTGACATGGACACTGATTGTACACAGGAATTAACCCAGACGAGATATTCTGTCCACAGGCGTCGGTCACATACACGGACATTTCGGTCAGATTTGGTGGTAAATCCGTTGCGGGGAAAGAAATCGTATCGTTGTTCAAATAAGGAGTTGGTGCCCATGTATAGCTATAGGGTGGCAATCCATTCTGAACGCTACACCAAACAGAGCCATATTCACCAATTTCATCACAGATATTCGTGCTATCTCCCCAGGAAATGGTCATTGGTATATAATCTTGAATCGTTAGAAATGCAGTTGTCGTATCGAAGCTATTTTCACAAGGATTTTCGACGATAATACTGAATTCGACTGTTTCATTACCTTCAGTGATTCCATCTCCGAAAGGAATAATCGAAATTGTATCCGTGAAGACACCCGTAGGAATCGTGATGGATGATCCAAGTGTATTGTAATCGACTCCGTTCGTAGCTGTTCCTGATACCAGTACTTGTACTGTCAAAGCAGTATCGGCATCTGTTCTTTCAATGATAAACCCAGCGGCACTACAATCTTCAACCAAAGTTCCCGCTCCAAGAAGTGACACTTCAATAGGAAGTTCTACTTCACACGTCACCACTCGGTAACCAAATGTGCGTGTTTTTCGATTGATCAATACACCGTTTCGGTATTCTTCAACACATACACCAGCCACATACGTTCCGACGAGATTTGGTGTGATGTCCATCATTCCCGTTTGCGGATCGATAGTTACATTAGAGCCAGGTCCCCAAGGTTGCGTTCCTGTATAGCCGGGATCCCACGTCAAATCCGCATAAGGCGGAGCATACTCTGGATTCGGTTCTGCGTTCGTTCCTGTCGGCCCCAAATCGACAGTTGGCGGTGTACACATTGAATAAACGAGTGAATCGCCGTCTGCATCGCTTGCTGAATGATCAAATGTTAGCGTAAGGTTCGAACACAATACAATCGGCGGA
>JBFHGY010000480.1:0-3343 GCA_041582905.1 Crocinitomicaceae bacterium
GGAAAATTTGTGTTCTCATACCACACATAGTAATTGATTCCACCTGTTGGCGTGTTCAATAAGAAGTAGTCGCTGTTATCCAAAATAGAACCATCAACACCATTGGCGTGCGTTACGATGACATGCGTCACTTCAGACTTGGCTGTACCTGATGATCCTTGCAAGATTTTGCCCGTAAGTGTTCCCGTAATGGAAGAAGTTCCTCCGGGTCCTTCCACTTTTTTGCATGCTCCCAAACTCAAAGCGATGCTCCCTGCTAACACTAAAATGTAATTAAATTTCATAGTCTTTATTGAACAATTAATTTTCCCGAAAGGGGTTGATGATTAAAATCTAAAATGCGATACGTATACATTCCACTTGCCAACTCTGTCAAGTCGATGGATGCTTTGTACTCATTTTGAATACTGGTAGAAAGGATGAGCTTTCCGCTGTGATCGTACAGTTCAATCACGCCTTCATTGAGCAATTCGGTAAGCTCAAACCAGACAATCTTTTCCGCTGGATTTGGGAAAACGCGTGCTTGAATGGCATTCACTTCTTCTACAGACCAATTGGCACATGTTCCAAACATATTAGCATCCATCCAATTGGCACGATCCGTAATCCATGTTTTCAAGTATCCAATTTCTTCCGCGTAGGTATTCCCAACGAAGTTATTTGGCCACAGATAAGTTCCAAGAACGGGCCACTTCTGAAAATTGCGTATTTGTGCTTCTTCAAGGAGGAGCGCCTGCTCATCGATGTATGCCATCAGGGAATCGGTATGCCAAGGTCCTGCGCGCAAATCTCTCCAGCGACAATGCATTTCATTCGCGAAAAGCGTGTCTTGCGTGAGTCGTTCGAACCAAAAAGGATTACTCAATCCACCTCCGCAGTAGTTGTTGAAGTAGATTTCCCAACCATCAGTAAGTCCACCCTGACAATAGTTCGCATTCCCAAATGCCAAGTTAAAATCCCACAGTGGACCAGCGACTATTTTACCTCCCTCACTCAATCTTCGCTTGTGCAAGAAGGTACTAATTCGGTATCCATCTACATTCTTTCCAAACTCATTCACGAGCATAAAATCAATGAATGATAAGCGATCAATGTATGAATCGTAGCCCTGTTGTGGGTCCGTAAACGTCGGAGCGATTAATGCCGTTTCGAAAGCCGTTACTGTATTTTGAAGATAGCTCAACTGAACCGGTTGTAAACTATCCAATTCAGGATCGTGCAACTGAATTCTGATCACGTTGGAGCCCGATGGAAAAGTTGGGTACGGAGATGTCCAAGCTACTTGTCCACCCGCTGTCAATTTATCCACTTTGAAAATATAATCTCCCGTGAGTTCATTGCCCGTTGTATCCGATGGTTTCACATCGTCAATTCCTACTTTTCCGTCTTTCCGTTTGATTTTCTCCATGAAGACGTAGACTCCCTGATATTCTCCATTCAAAACGACCTCGCAGAATTTTGTGCGTGGTGCGAAGCGATCCGTGTCCCACCCCATTTTGTAGGTGAGTACATTTCTCATGAGTGATTTGTCTGAATATGGAGCTTGGAGAATCCAATCGTTGTCGTACGCCATGTTGAAAATACTGACATCCATGCTATTTCCCATGGGATCTCGTGTTTCCAGTCCCCACTGTTTTTTTGGAAAGCCCGCTGAGGACGAACCTCTGATTTCGATTCCGATGTTTCCATCGAATTCATTAAACGGATCAGTCAAATAGTTGGTTACCCCTTCCCCATTGTAGATGATTCCCATGGTTGCATCCACTTTCGGCTCGTTCGGAATTTGCACACCTCCAGCCGTGTTAATCACAACAATGGGCAAATTCGATGATGTAAAGTTCAACGGTGGCACGAACCACGGCGGTGTCGGACCATAATCATTCGAAGTATTGTTGATTCCCAACGAAAGGAACACACGGGAACTCATATCACTGGAATTCGACGATTCATTATGCGTTTGAACACACAATACATTGGTTCCATTGACCAAATTAGCAGCCACGAAATTCGAAGAAATCAAAAATTGAAGCGGAGATCCTCCTTGATACATTTGTGCTTCATGCAATCCATCCGAAGATTGGTTCCATGTAGGTTGACCCGCACTTGAAATATTGTCGCGTGTAATCTCTACTCCATTCAGGTAAGCTACAAATGCATCATCGTAGTCGATATTAAGAATGGCTTGATCAATGGCTGCTGCATCCGTAATGGTAAACGCAATGCGTTGGAAACAAGAAATGGTTTGCGGAAAGGTCGTATTATCGTCTCCATCCCCATAACCAAAGCCACCTTGTCCAGTTGACCATGAGGCATCATTGAATCCAATCGTATTCCACGATGATGATACCGGTCCTGTTGGGATGAGGTATCGCCAAGTGTCTGTTTCATACACCGCCGTTTCCCAATGATCTACTTGAGAATATCCGAAAAGTGGTATAATCATCAGGGAAAAACTGACGAGCCAATTGCGAAAATTCCGTATTGAAATTGCGCTCAAACCAAGAGCGTCACTTGGTAGAAATTGTAGTCTTTTCATAGTTCTAGGTTGACAAAGTAAACAATTTCTTTATCCTGTCATAATATTTAGTTAACGTAGCGCAACAAATATCGGTTGATTTTAACATCAAATAACCCTTTGGTGCATTTTAACACTTAATCGTTTTAGTACTCACTAGAAAATGGTACTTTAGCCTCAGATTAACTTGAATCACATTATGAAACACATATTACACACTTCCTTACTCCTTTTCATTTTTCTAAACGCATCACTTGTAAAAGCACAAGAGCCAGGTCCAGGATCTGCATATGATTTCTCGAGTAGTTACATGACTGCTTCCGACGCACCGTCACTCAATCCGAGTTTCATCAGTATCGAAGCATGGATCAAGGCGGACACTTGGGCAACCAATGTGTGGCAAAACACCATCGTATCCAAGGATGGATGGGCCAGTGGGAATCAAGGTTACGTTCTTCGCGCAGGAGCAAACGGAACACTTTCCTTTAACTTCTCTGGTGCCGGAACCTGGATTGAAGCAACTTCAGGTCCTGTGATGCAAACTGGAAAATGGTACCATGTGGCAGGAACATACGATGGAACAACGATGCGTGTCTACATCAACGGAGAAGAAGTAGGAACTGCTACTTACTCCGGTGTTATAGACAATGGAGCGTACGACTTACACATTGGTCGCGCTGCATACACCAACGGTGGAACGCGCTATTTCGATGGAACCATTGATGAAGTGAGAATTTGGAACACAGCCATTTCTCAAACAGCGATTCAAGACTACATGTGTAAAAAACTAGATCCAACTCATCCACATTTTGGAGCTCTCGTAGCACA
>JBFHGY010000481.1:0-3342 GCA_041582905.1 Crocinitomicaceae bacterium
AAAGGTCACTGAGCGCGCTGCATTGAGCTGAACACTGAGCCTGTCGAAGTGTGTCGAATCCGAAAGTTGTCGAAATGGAGCCGAAGTGCCTTTTATTCCCCACCTACCTGTTCGTTCATACAAAACGAATGCTGCGCCAGGTGGAAATGCGGTAGCTGTTGGAAGAAAGTGCGTACGAAAAGCTTCGAGCAGCGTATAAGTCATTAACAGCTGATAGATTAGCTGAACACGTAGTTTCGACAACATTTGAGCATGTACACCGTTCCGATGACGATCCCATCGGAATCTTGGAGGCGCCCAAAAGGATAATTGGGTAGTTCGCTTATATCTTAAAGAGAGTAGTATGAATCAATAGGCGCGAGCGGACTTAGATAAAATCACTTGCTGCGGAATAAACCGTATTTCAAAATGCACCAAATGGCGCGAAATCCATCTTTCCAACCGATTTTCTTTCCTTCTTCATACGTTCTTCCGTAATAAGAAATACCAACTTCATAAATTCTCACTTTCTTAATGCGTGATATTTTTGCCGTTACTTCTGGCTCGAATCCAAACCTTTTTTCGTTCAGTCTCACCTTTTTTATCATGGAGGCATCGAATAGCTTGTAGCACGTTTCCATGTCTGTCAGATTGAGATTGGTGAACATATTACTTAATCGTGTGAGAAATTTATTTCCAATCGTGTGCCAGAAGAATAGCACTCGGTGTGGGTTTCCACCAATAAAACGTGATCCATATACAACATCTGCCTCTCCGCGTAAAACTGGGGCAATAAGCGAATTGTATTCTTCAGGATCGTATTCTAAATCAGCGTCTTGAATGATTAGGTAGTCACCTGAGGCATGGAAGATTCCAGTGTGCATCGCAGCTCCTTTCCCCATGTTTTTTTCATGCTCGAGTAGTTGTATATCATGGTTTGGATGATCATGAATGTAGCGTTCAACAATTTCTACCGTTTTATCTTTTGAACAATCGTTAACGACAATAATCTCTTTTTCAATTTGATTTGTTAGTTCTACGGACGTTACTCTGTCCAGAATGGCTTCAATAGTGGCCTCCTCGTTGTAGGCAGGCATGATGATTGAAAGTTTTTTGAAATAGGTCATTGATTAATACGTATTGATTTGTTGGATTCGTCTTCCTTGTGCATCGAGGATGTATCCCACTTTTTCCACTTTATCGTTCTTCCAGATGGCTTCTATGCTTGGTGATCCTGCCTGTTGGATGATGAACCTTCCATGCTTTTTCCCATCTTTCCACGTTCCTGTATAGGTTTTGTCCTTGAAGTCGTAGAAAATGCCAGGCCCATGTAGGGTGTCATTCTTCCATATCCCCACTTGTTTACGACCATCTCTTAAGTGATATTCCCCTTTTCCATGGCGTTTACCGTCTTTATTATAGGAACCTCTGTATCCGTAATCTGGATTGTATTCGAATAGCCATACAGCCGTTGGGGACGGAAGTGGATTTCCATTTTTATCTTTTCGATCAATGACGCCAAAGGATTTGATCAACTTAAATTGCTGATTGTCTTGTCGGACCATTGGCAATAAGAAGCTGTGCGTTTGACCATATCCCAAATTCTCGACAACTACGTGCGTTACTCCTTGCTCGTTGAAGTAATCAAAGAAGTCCTTTTTATTCAGGGTCGATCGAAAGGATAAGGTTGAGTGTTCGCCTCCACCAGAAACATAAAAAATACCAGGCTTGCGTGTGCTAATCACGGCATTTTTGAGGTTACCCTCAGCCCATTCTGCCAATTTTATGTAGTTCGACCAGTTGCGGGGATGCGGAGCTTCTGCTTTTTCCTGTAGTTTGGAAATCCCTTTTATTTGTGAAGCAGAAACCAATAGAGCTATTAGGATGATCACGTATGGTGATTGCGCAATCGTTTCAGATTTCCTGAAAATCTTCGTAAGAATAAAGACGATTCCAAGTAGGGTAAAAA
Organism: Crocinitomicaceae bacterium; assembly: GCA_041582905.1. GTDB lineage: Bacteria > Bacteroidota > Bacteroidia > Flavobacteriales_D > Crocinitomicaceae > UBA4466. The sequence goes on from JBFHGY010000481.1 coordinate 1,949, forward strand.
GTAAAATCAATGGAATCATAGGAAGAATGAATCGAACTCCATACCATACTTCTGGCCACAACAGGTAGACAAGCAGGTTTCCTCCGAAGATGAACAGGAATAGCCATCGGTATTTTTTTTGACTGAGGATTCCTAAGAATACTAGTAGTACAATACCAATTCCGATCAGCCATAATCCCATTGAAGCCGTGGTGACTTCCTTGGTTTTGGGATCGTGATAGGTAACTTTTAAACTCGGGAAAAGGCTACTTGGAATTTCTTTTGATAGATATCTTTCTGAGTTCTTCTTTATGCGATTTCCCCAGTCGGATAACTCCATTTTTTTCGATTTTGAATCGTACGGATTTACCAAGAAAAGACTCTTCACGTAGGAGTTTCCTCCCAATGAGGCACTTCTCATTTGCCAAGGAGCAAGGGCAAGTAGTGTGATACCCAAAACAAGGAGTCCGCTCGTGTACTTTTTTGAGAAGAGAATAAATAGCACTGAGGCACCAAGCATGGTAATTCCCATTGTGCGAGTATAGATCAAACAGATCAGCATAAGAACAAACAAGGCTCCATGTAGACTTTTCGTTTTGTATTCCTCTTCATGCCACCGAATAAGGAAATACACGGAAAGAAGCTGAAACAAAAGGAAGGGAATTTCCGACATCATAATAGAAGCATACTCCAATATGTGTGCGTTCAAGAGGATCAAAGCACTCACTGCAATACTGAATAGTTGTTGTTTTGTCAGCTGGCGTATAATGCGATAAAAAACAAAGCTGGAAACGAGTAGCAAAAAACTACTAAATACTTTCAACGCCAGAATACTTGTTATTCCCATTCGCATAAGTAAACTCATAAGAAAGGGATATCCTGGAGGAAAGTGATTGGCCGCCTTCGCCATGGGCATGTTGCTCACAACGTATCCTTTACCGTTGGCAAGGCCGTCAGCGAGGATGTAGTAGTTACAATTGTCTCCCCCTAGAAATAATTTCGAATCAAAGGTGTACGGAACAACAAGGATAAATACGAATGAAAGTACGGAAAAGGCAAAAATGCTTTGTTTAGATGGACGTATGTTCATAGAAGAATAGTTTACATAGGTATAGAAACCCAATGTAAAGGAAACGCTGCATGAACATGCTGCTTATTTTTTGTAAGTAGTGGTCCTTCTCTTTAGGAGGGGTAATCATTGATTAACCGAAACAGCTCTTTGACGTGCAAAGGATGAAAAATAAAGGCATGCGATAAATGATGTTATCGACTGCGTGACTGTAGTAGAGATTGGAATATCAACCTCTCAAAAACATGATCAAAAGCGTTTGATTAAAAAATACCGACAGCCAATTCTGCCCAAATGATAAGGAAAACCAAAATGACTCCAAGGGATAACAAAAGCTTGAACTTTC
>JBFHGY010000482.1:0-3334 GCA_041582905.1 Crocinitomicaceae bacterium
GTATAATTGATGTTTTGATCAAGCGCGTTGAACACAATCGACTTGATTTCTTCTTGCGATTTTTTCTTCCAATAGTGTTTCATGATGTGAAACCAATTTTGACTATTCTACTAAACTTTGTCCTGTCATTTCTGCTGGTTGCGCGATTCCTAATCGACCCAAAATGGTGGGAGCAACATCGGCTAAAATTCCATTTTTCAGACTCACTTTATCTTGAGTAACGAGTACCACAGGAACGGGATTTAATGAGTGAGCGGTGTTGGGTGATCCGTCTGCGTTTACTGCGAAATCGGCATTTCCATGATCCGCAATTACGATAAACTCATAGCCGAATTCTTCTCCGCAGTGAATTACATCTTTCAAACATCGATCGACGGTTTCAACAGCAGAAACAATAGCTGAATAAACGCCTGTGTGTCCAACCATATCTGGATTGGCAAAATTCAAACAGATGAAATCGGGTTGTTCATTTCGAATGTTGTTCGTAATGCGATCACGTACTTCTGGAGCACTCATTTCTGGTTGCAAATCATAAGTGGCCACCTTCGGTGAGTTCACCAAAATTCGGTTTTCTCCTTCAAATTCTTTCTCACGTCCACCGCTGAAGAAAAAAGTCACATGCGGGTATTTCTCCGTCTCGGCGATCCGAACTTGGGACAGTCCCGCAGCGGAAACTACTTCTCCGAGAGTCTGCGAAAGGTTCTCCTTTTCAAAGATAACATGTACATTCTCGAAGGTTCTGTCGTAGTTGGTCATGGTGTAATAACCCAAATCCAATTTCTTCATTCTTTCCGCTTCGAAATCTCGTTGAGTCAGAGCAATCGTGATTTCACGTGGTCGGTCCGTTCTGAAGTTGAAGGAAATTACAATATCTCCTTCTTCAATCGCTCCGGAACGGTCACCTGATGTTTTAATTACGCTTGGCTCGATGAATTCATCGGTGATGGCTGATCCTTCCGTCTCATAGGAGGAACGAATCGCTTCTGAAGCACTGCCAAATTCTTCTCCATTTCGATGTACCATCAAATCGTACGCTTTCTTAATGCGCCCCCAGCGATTATCTCGATCCATTGCGTAGTATCGCCCAATTACAGAAGCAATTTGAATCGGTTTTCCTTCAATTTCGGCCTCTAACTTTTCGATAAAGCCAAGTCCACTTTTCGGGTCACAATCGCGTCCGTCGGTGAATGCGTGAATAAATACATGTTTCAGATCGAAGTCTGAAGCCATTTTACACAAAGCGTGCAAATGTTCCTGTGAACTGTGAACCCCACCATTGGAAACAAGTCCCATGAAGTGAATGGATTTCCCTGTATCTTTTGCGCGTTGAAAAGCCGCTTTCAAAGTAGGATTTTCAAAAAAGTCACCCTCTCGAATGGATTTATTGATACGCGTTAATTCCTGGTAAACGATACGTCCAGCGCCAATATTTAAGTGACCTACTTCGGAGTTTCCCATTTGCCCGTCAGGTAAACCAACATTCTCTCCGCTTGTCAGCAATTCGGCTGATGGGTACTTCGCCAAAAGCTGATCCATGAAAGGTGTATGCGCATTGTAAATTGCGTCTGATTGCGATTTATCGCCGATTCCCCAACCGTCGAGAATAATGAGTCCTACTTTCTTAGTCATGTGTTAATTCGATTGTGAAGCACGCGCCTGTGGGTTCATTGCTGCTGTAGGTAATGATTCCTCCATGAAGTTGTACCAGTTTTGAAACGATGTACAGTCCCAATCCTGTTCCTTTTTGGGTGCGGGTGTCTTCGCTACCTGATCGGTAGAATTTTTTAAATATTTCTGGTTGGTCCTGTGTGGATACGCCTGGACCGTTATCTTTCACTCCAAATTGATGCTTGTTACCGAAAATCGTAATAGTAGCTGATCTCCCGGCATATTTAAGCGCATTTTCGATGAGGTTATTCAGCATGGTTTCAATCAATAGTCGATCACCATTGATGGACATATCCTTATCCAGTTCAATGCGAAAGCTTGCGTCTGGCGCAAGTTGCTTGAAACGATCAACAGATGATTGTGCGAGTATGCTGAAATCAAATTTCTCTTTAGAAACCTGAAGGACTTTGTTCTCCAAACGGGATGCGTTCAGAATGTTGTCGATCATGCGCTCCAATCGGTCATTTTCTTCAATCGCTTTGATGAGCAATTGCTCCCGTTGCTCTTTGTTTAAGTCGCGTTTTACAATGGTTTGAAGATAGAGCTTGTTAGATGCCAAAGGTGTTTTCAACTCATGGGTAACCGAAAGCAAAAAATTGCTCTGGCGTTCAGAAAGTTTGATGTCTCGAATGATCGATCGACGAACGTACCAAATACCGGCAACAAGGATCAACAAGAAGACAGCTCCTTCGCCAATGATCATGGCAACGCGTTTGTCAATCACGCCTTTTTTACCAGCGACTTCTTGCGTCAGATCAATAATATGGTAGCCCCACCAAATGAATTGGAGAATCACGTATGCACTCAGTACATATAAAATGATGGCGGTGCGACCTTTCATAGCGCGAATTAATATGCCCGTTCGTTCTTACCTTCTTTCCAGTTGATAAAAGCTTTGTTCACAACCTTGTTCCCTCCTGGAGTTGGATAATTACCTGTAAAATACCAATCTCCTCTGTTATTTGGACAAGCTGCGTGTAAATTTTCAATTGTTTGATAGATGATCTCCACTTCTGTGTTAATGCTAGGAGGGGTAAGCATCTCGCTGATTTTCGCTGAAATCTCTTCGGCTGTAAATGGTGAGTAGATCTTACGTACGGCATTCTTTTGCTGAACTCTCGGAAGCGCAACCTGCTCTAAACAACCTTGGTATACCTCTTCAATGATTTGCTCCATTCCACGTTCCTTCAACAAGGCAATTGCTGCCTCAAACGCGATGAAATCTCCCATTTTTGCCATGTCAATTCCATAACAATCTGGGTAGCGAATTTGCGGAGCAGAAGAAACGACCACAATCTTCTTAGGATCCAAACGGTCCAAAATGCGAAGAATCGATTGCTTCAATGTTGTTCCACGCACGATACTGTCATCAATTACAACGAGGTTGTCTGTTCCTCGTTTCACACTTCCGTATGTGATGTCGTAAACGTGAGCGACCAAATCATCACGAGAATCATCCTGCGTGATAAATGTTCTCAGTTTCGCATCTTTAATCGCGATTTTCTCCAAGCGTGCACGTTTGAGCAACACTTTTCGAATATCTTCTGGGCTTGGATTCGCACCGAGTGCAATGATGTCATTGATCTTTTCCTCGTTGAGGTGATCTTCCAATCCTTTCATCATTCCGTAGAAAGAAACTTCCGCTGTATTTGGAATGAATGAGAAA
>JBFHGY010000483.1:0-3315 GCA_041582905.1 Crocinitomicaceae bacterium
CGATATTGGATATTTCGATTCGAATCGGCCTTTCATATTATGAGCGTACACAATTATTTTTTTAAACCGTCCATCCTCAATCTTAAGAGTCACTTTTGCAACATCGAACGTGTGTGGAATGTTACCATCATAGTATTGAGAATTTTCAACCATTAGTTCGATGATTGCGGCATCAACTGTGTCAGAGGCGGATAGCGATTCCTTTTGAAGTTCGATCAGATCTTGGATCGTTTTACTTTTATCTGGGGTATCTTTTTTAGCTACGAGTGTAATTATTTTTTGATGGTTTGCTTCATTGAATGCGACCTGATCGCATCTGATCATCAATACCCCAAATTGAGATATCTCACTCAGATTGTTAAATACTTCAATTTCAGCGTTTATATTAATTTTTCTTTTTGAGTTAAGCGAGTCTTTTGTCAATCTAAATAATGGAGTGACAATTCGTAAGGATGTATCACCAGTAGTGAAATGTTTGAAGTCTAACTCAATCAAGTAATCTTCTGTGGCTACAGTGTCAGGTTTAATTGCAATTTCAAAAGTGACGGTATAGCGTTCGGATCCTGTGGAGTCTATCGATTTGTTGAGTGAAGTACTCTGTGAAGTAAGAAACGAAATGGCGATTTCCGAGGAGTCCGTTTCTTGACTCAAAGAAAGATGTACAAAGGAGTTAAAAGCAAGAAAGAGTGTAAAGAAAGAGAGTCTCATAACGATCAGATTTGTTTCTACAAACCTACCGCCAAACCTATTCTATATCGTCAGGAGAAATCCCGATTCGCCCAAGGGAAAATCCCTCAGAGTTCAATTTCCTTTAACAATGAAACCACGTGTTTATCAATCGGGAATGTCACCAGATCTTCCGAAAGATCACTCAACTTCACCCAACGAAATTTTTCGCCTTCTTCGTGCAATGGGACCGGGTGATTCGACACTGGAACTTGCTCTACATCCACGAAAGCTCCGTAGTAAAAACTGATCAATTGTTGTTTTCCGAATGCCGACTTTTGAAAGAAATCATTGACATAAAACAACTCGCCTATTTCGGCTTCAATATTCAGTTCCTCCTGGAGTTCACGGCGTAATCCATCCGCCAATCCTTCACCAAATTCAAGTCCTCCACCGGGAAATTTCGTGAACGCAACGCCATTTCTTCGCTCATCGGATATGAGTACTTCATCATTTCCATTTAAGATAATGGCATACACGCGAAGGTTGAAACCGTTGATTTCGCTCATTTATCCAAAATGGATTTAATGTCTGGCTTGAAGTACAAGTCCGACTTCAAAATTTTCCCATCTTCACGGTAAATCGGCTTTCCATCTTTATCCAATTTACTCATGTTCGAGCGCTGAATTTCTTGAAACACTTCTTCAATTTTGTGTTGCATTCCGTGCTTCAAAATCGTTCCGCACAAAATGTACAATTGATCACCCAAAGCATCTGCCACTTCCACTAAATCACCATTTTTCGCAGCCTCCAAATACTCATCGTTTTCTTCTTGCATCAAACGATGACGGAGTTCGATATCTCCTGTGGAAATATCCGTTGTCGGAGTGTGATTGTTCTCAATTCCGAAAGCATCGTGAAAGCTTTCTACGGCTGAAATGGTGTCTTTAAGTGTCATGTCTCGTTGTTTGTGTCAAAAATAGTAGAAATTGAGATCGGATAGATGGATTGTGGACTATCCGAAGTTTTGTTGAAAGATTGTTGCTAGCTTTGACTAATGAAACCCATCAAAATCTATAAAATTCTGTTTCAATTGTCCATTGCGGCAATTATTGTTGGGACACTTTTTCGAATTCAGCACTGGTCATACGGATTGATAATGAGCTTTGTTGGTTTCGTGATATTTAGTGTGTTTTCCTTTTTATTCTACTTTTCGAAATCAGAAAAGACCGTGTGGGACAAAGCTCTCATGGTGTTACTTCCTGCATTTGGTGTTCTGTCGATTTTGCGTTTTACTTCTGTTTCCACGCAGTTGCAAGGTCATCTAAAAACGATTCTTATTTTCTTGGGATTGGGGTATTTTCTGTATCAATCGTATCAATGGTTGAGGCAAGATCGAGAAGAAGGGAAAACAAAGTTCAATTTTCAGCGCACGGCTTATGTGGTGGGAATCTTTTCGCTGGGGATTGGTTTTCTCATGAAGATGTACTACGTGCCGTATGCCAGTGTTACCATTGCAACGGGAATTCTTGTTACCGTGATCGCTGCATTTTCGGAGAGTTTTACCGGAGGAGAAGAATAAGCCAATTCGATTGTGTTACCTTTTCTGAAAAATGCATTCTCATTACATGAGAACCTTACCTATTTTATTGCTGGTCGTGCTGATTGGGTGCGTCAATGCACAAGAAGATGCGAATGAGACCACGAACGAGAGCCTTGTTCAGCAGGAAGACACTTTCGAAGTACCAACTGAATTTATTGCCGATCGTTTTGACTTTCCCGTGGGAAAACCTGATGCAAAAGGTTATTTCAATGCACAAGGATTCGGTGACAATACACATTTGGGTGATGACTGGAACGGTCTCGGTGGTGGCGATTCTGATTTGGGAGATCCAGTCTATGCGATTGCCGATGGCTACGTGACTTTCGCTGAAGCACACAACGCATCATGGGGAAATGTCATTCGAATCGTGCATTATTTACCTGATAGTTCTCAAGTGGAATCCTTGTATGCGCATTGCGATGAGATACTTGTGAAAGAAAAGCAATGGGTTTCCGTGGGAGATCAAATTGGAACGATAGGAAATGCTAACGGACGCTATAAAGCACACCTTCATCTGGAATTACGCCATGAAATAGGAATGTCAATCGGAAAAGGGTATGACAGTAATACCAAAGGTTATCTGAATCCTACGGAATACATTAAACGACATCGCAAGGTTGAGTAGAGAACAAAAAAAGGACAGTCTCGACGAATCAAAACTGTCCCCTTGAAACCAGGTTTTTCAACCCGAAAGGATCTTGCTCTACTTATTTCTGCTCGATCTCTCTCCCCAAAAAAGTTGTCACCACTCTAAAACCAACCGTTGGCTGTGGTTGTGTAATTTCTTTTATGCTTTCATTCCGAATGTCATATCCCGGCGAATACCAATCGCCACCTACGGCATAGTTTCCATCAGCGATGTATTCCGATACGTTTCCGTTCATATTGTAAAGTCCGAAGTTATTTGAATGATATGATTTTGCAACCGCTGTGGTCATGTGTGCGCTTGCGTCATTTTCTAACACAAACACATCTTTTGCAATTTGTAACGTTCCTGTTTCTTTATCGCGTGTGATGTTTGCGCTCCCAACAGACAAATAATTGGC
>JBFHGY010000484.1:0-3315 GCA_041582905.1 Crocinitomicaceae bacterium
CCTAAACAAACGAAGTGAAGACGAAAACGGAGTGAACTCCATTTTATCGGCGAGCATAAAATCAAAAGCTACTGGTAATCCCTTTTGGAAATTTATCCAGTTTTTCTCTCCAGAGAAAACCTCTAAAACCCAGCAAATCTTGATTTTGGAAGACGACGAACTGTTTTCGTTTCAGTTATTGATGATTCTCAACAATCTACCATCGAAGGTGAAGCACTTTACCACGCGCCTATCTTCCTCAGCTGAATTTTCGCAACACATTAAGAAACAAGGCATTCCCGATGTCGTCTTTATGGATTATCAACTCAACGGAGAACTGGGAACAAGTGTTTTACATCTACTTCGAGGACATCAAAAAGAAAGTAAGGTGGTTATGGTGAGTTCTAACATTGACGTAGACACAGCACTGACCTTGAACCTAGAAGGTGTTTCAGAATTTATTTTGAAAGATGAACATTGGCAAGACAGTATTCTTGAGTGTATTTCCAAACTGCGGCTTTAACAGATACGCGCGTCTTCGTATTTCATTCATCCCTATTTCTGACGGAAAATCGTAAATCAGGTATTTTTACCTATAAAAAACCATCTCTTGTCAATTACCTTTACACCGTAGGATGCAACGGACAAAGATATAGACCAACCACACCCTAGAAGCAACGTTTTTTGGTTCATGTTTGCTTCGAAATGAACAAAGGCTCTCTCCACATGCATGAAACTCTGCTATTACACCTTGTATGTGTATCCTTGCTGCCTATACAGTTCAAATTCACGAGCTCTGGATGTTTATTTTTAACTCCAGAGTTTTTTTTTGTTAAATACGTAACACGTATTTAGTTCATTTTGTCCAATGTAAACTGCTTCAACCACTCCATGGCGGTTTCTCGGTTATCAAATATTTTCGTGGGAATGGGTGGCTCTTTTGACACACTTTGAAAGAAACGCATGGCCATACGTTGTGCAAAATTTGAGATGTAGAAGCCGCCAGCACTAACAAGCTTTGTTGCCTCTGGTGAACTTAGAAATTTCATAGCTTTTGAGTCGGTTGTCCAGTACAGACCGCTAATATCTGCCAATCCGGGTCGGGTAATTCCTTCAGTAACAGCTAATCGTTCACTCACTAGAATTTTGGCGATTTCGTAATTCACTCTCAATCCCTTCTTGTATTTTTGCACTGTTATACCGTCTTCCAACCAAGTTTCGGCGTAGGGACATTCACGGTAATTACGAATGTTCGACATTATCTTTTCTAGTTTTTTTTCCTACAATATACACTTTTGTAACAGATTGTTGAGAAAAAAAATATTTTGAATTCGCAATCAATAATGTTAAATCGCTATTCTATATAGTAACCAAATCATAAACGAAAATTATGACAAAACACAAATCGAATCAGAAGCTAAATACGGTGAACGAGATCATTAGCAAGGGTGTGTCTCGTGAGGTTCTCCAACTTCGGACGGAGGATGATACCTACAATGGCAGAACGGTTCACGTACGCGGTCAAGAGCTGATTAACTTTGGCTCCTGCTCTTATCTAGGGCTGGAAATGGACGATCGTTTGAAGCAAGGAGCTATTGATGCCATACAACGTTATGGTGTTCAATTTTCCTCTTCACGCAGTTATCTTTCCAACACTCTTTACACGGAATGGGAAGCCCTACTTGAGCAAATGTTTGATGCACATGTTGTTACTTCAACATCTGTTTCTCTCGGACATCATGCTGTTATCCCGGTTGTAGTTGACCCTGGTGACCTGATTATTTTGGATCAACAAGTTCACGCAAGTGTGCAGGATGCTGTCACAAAAATGAAAGCACAAGGGGTTGACGTTCAAATCGTTCGACACAACAAACTGGAAGACTTAGAGAAGAAAATCATTGGACTGAAACACCAATACAGCCGTATTTGGTACATGATTGATGGAGTTTACAGCATGTACGGAGACTTTGCTCCTATGAAAGAGTTGGTCGAACTGCTGGATCGCCATGACAATTTCTACCTATACGCGGATGATGCGCATGGTATGAGTATTGCCGGAAAACATGGAACGGGAGTTATTCTCAGTCAGGTTGATTTCCACCCGAAAATGATCTTGGCAACTTCACTCAACAAAGCCTACGGCGCTGGTGGTGGAGCTTTCTTTTTCAAAAACAAAGAGCTTCATCAAAAAGTAAAAAACTGTGGAGGTAGTTTCATCTTCTCTGGAGGACATCAAATTCCAGTAATCGGAGCAGGAATAGCCTCGGCGCGTATTCATCTATCCGACGAAATATACGAAAGGCAAAACAAACTAAAAGATCGTTTGCGCTACTGTCATTATCTTCTGAAAGAAGTGCACAATTTGCCCGTTGTATCCAATGCTGATTCCCCAATTGTATATATTGGATTAGGACTTGTTAGGGTTGGATACAATATGGTACAGCGTGTTATCAATGACGGTTGTTTCGTAAACCTAGGGGTTTTTCCAGCCGTACCTGAAACCTGTACAGGACTTCGCTTTACCATTACGGTGCACCATACAATGGAAGATATCGAGAAACTCTGCAACATCCTCGCTTATCATTTCCCATTGGCACTCGCTGATGAGAATCGATCATTAAGCGACATCTATCGTGCGTTTAAGCATGTACCTCACTTCCATCCTCAGAAACAAGAGTTACCCATTCCGCCAAAATCTCAAAATGGCTTTGAAGTTATTCATAAACGATCGATTACTGAGATCGATGAAGCACTTTGGAATTCGTTGATGTCCAACCAAATTACGATGAGTTGGTCAGGAATTCGATTGTTGGAGCGTACTTTCTCCTCAAACGAAGCGCTTGAAAACAACTGGGACTTCCACTACTTGATTCTGAAAGACACTACTGGGAAAGCCGTCGCCGCCACATTCTTCACACTCGCTATGGTTAAAGATGACATGCTCTCTGCTTCAGGTGTCTCTAACCAAATCGAAGAACTGCGAAAGGAAGATAGTTACTACCTCTGCTCCAAGACCTTAGTGATGGGGTCGCTATTAACAGAAGGAAATCACTTATACATCGATCGAAATCGGACAGATTGGACCACTGCTCTTACCACTCTACTTGATCAAATTTGGGAAATTCAAGAACAAGCAGATGCAAATGCTGTTTGGCTACGCGATTTCCATTCCGATGATGATGAATTAACTGATTACTTCATGGATCAAGGTTTCTTGAAAGTAAATCTTCCGGAGACGAATATCGTGTATGGAATTCAATCGAATCCGTTTGCGAACTACATGGAATCCGTTCCTGCGAAGCGACGTAAATACCTTAAAACGGGAGTTTTCAAGCA
>JBFHGY010000485.1:0-3314 GCA_041582905.1 Crocinitomicaceae bacterium
ATGATGATGTACGAAAAACTGAGACAAGAATTGTACGCATAAACAGAGAAGAGATGAAAAGGTTGGTAGCACTAGTGGTATTCGTTGTGATGACGATTGGAGTTCATGCGCAACTTCCCAATAAAGCGAAGAAATTGGCTGGGACATGGGAGTACAAGTTCAACAGTGGCTTTGAGGTGATGGAACTAAAAGGTGAGGAAATCGTCGGAATGGGTTACAGAATCAACCGAAAAACGGGGGATACATCTAAAGTCGAAACGATTCGAATCAGAAAAGTAAATAAGACTTTGGTTTATTCCATGACGAACTACAAAGTGGTGAAGGATTCTGTTGTGGCTACGACTCAGAAAATGGTCAGTTCAGGCAATAAGATGAAGTTTCACAATATTTCTTCATTGTCACCGCATGCCATTAAGTACTCGTTCGGTTTCTTGAATCGAAATAAACTCTTCGTTCGCATCTATCACAATACCGATGCAAAGCCAGTGAAGCTTACATTAACTCGAAAGAAGGAAGAGGAATAAAATCTTCAGGAAGATTACATCCAAGGAAGCGTATCAGGTATTTGCTTCAATTCGTGAATGTGCCATTTGTGTCGCCCTTCACGATGAACTCGGTCTGGATCAAATAAGATGGCACGAATTCCTGCGTTTTCGGCTCCGACAATATCCGCTTCGTAGCTGTCGCCAATCATGATGCTTTCGTCGTGTGTTGCTTTGGCTAAATCCAGTGCGCGATCAAATACGAGTCGGGAGGGTTTGTTTTTTCCAACTTCTTCCGAACAGAGAATCACGTCGAAGTATGGTTTCAATCCACTTTTGTCGAGTTTGATGTGCTGAACTTCCAAAAAACCATTCGTGATGATGTGTAATTCAAAGTCATCACTCTTTAGTTTCTCGAGTGTGTCAATGGCATCTGGGAATAGGTGAGTCTGATGCGGAGAGAGTGAGATATAACCATCTGCCAATTTGTGGGAAAGTTCATCACTTTTTACTTCGAAATGGGCTAATGTGTCTCGAAATCGTTTCACACGAAGCAAATCTTTCGAAATCTTTCCTTTGGAATACTGATCCCATAATTCCCCATTTACCTTTTTGTATTTGGTATGAAATGAACGAAAAGAGCGAAGATGATCGCCTAGCTTTAAATCATCGTAGAGAATAGATAAGGCTGTTTCTGAATTTTTTTCAAAATCCCAAAGGGTTCTATCGAGGTCAAAAAAAAGATGTTTCATCCAAAAAATAAATATGCGATGCTCGTGGTAATGGCTGCGTTCAAAAACATACCGAATACGATAAGCGGAAATGTGCGTTTGTCTCCTCCGAAGAATTTAGCTGCAACAATGCTTCCAAGTGGAACCGAAAGAAATAATGGAGCCCACAAAGAGATTCCATAAATCCCAAGTGTTCGTTTCACGCGGATAATATTCTTGTTCATCCAGGTGAAGGTTTTCTTTTTCTTCATTGGAATTCCCTTCTCAACATGATCACGGTGCATTTGAACGCGTTTGGCATGTGCGCGTTTCATGAAGAAATTGGAAGAGAAGTAAAATATTGCCGCAGCGGTCGTCCCACCAGAAACACAGGCAAGATACGTTTCCAAAAAGCTCAATCCAATGTGTGGCCCACCGAGCGGGGCGAACATGAATTTAATGAACGAAAGAAAAAAGAGTCCGCTGAGCTTCGAAAAGTACATTGCTTAGCATTTTTCACCGTAGGCTAGGTCGCCCGCGTCGCCTAATCCGGGCACAATATAGGATTGGGCAGTTAATTCAGAATCAATGGCTCCTACAAAATACTCTGTCGTATCTGGTAAGTGTGCCTGACAGTATTCTAAGGCGTCTGGAGTTGCAATCGCGGCTACGATGTACGTCTTGGAAGGGATTCCTTGTTTTAACATCGCTTTGTATACGGTTACCATCGAACTTCCTGTTGCTAACATGGGATCGCTAATAATCAAAACGCGATTATCGATTTTCGGTGATGCCAAATATTCCACGTAGATTTCAAAGTCTTCCGCTGTTGAATGTTTTCTATAAGCAGAGATGAATGCACTTTCGGCACGATCAAAATAGTTGAGTAATCCCTGATGCATAGCTAGTCCAGCACGAAGTATGGTGGCAAGAACAGGTTGATTTTTCAACACCGGAACTTCTGTTTCTCCCAACGGAGTTGTCACCAGTCGATCTTCATACGTCAGTTTTTTAGAAAGTTCATATCCCAAAATTTCAGAGATACGCTCTAGGTTTTTTCGAAATCGCATCGGGTCGTGTTGGATATCAACATCGCGAATTTCCGCGATAAACGTTTGGAAGATAGACTTTGTGTTGGACAGGTTGTGGATCATTGCTCTTAGAATTTAGTGTAAAGTTAGTGGATTTTAACCACACTTTTTACCCTGATTTTAAGATTTCAATTGTCATTAGATGCATCGGAGGTGAATATCAATCAGCAATCTTTGACTATTTTTGCTTTATGGAAAAGAAAGCGAAGCTGAACATTAACGTTTTTAAACGTCTGCTTTCATATTGGAAACTTTACAAAGGGCTTTTTCTCATTGCAATTATTTGCACGATAATTCTTGGCTTTTTAGGACCTGTACGCCCTGCTATTTTGGGTTACGTAGTCGACAAATACATCGTGGAGACCCAAGATGCTTCTATGTTATTAACATGGATTCTGATTGTCGGAGCAATGTTGGTCTTTGAAGGTCTTTTCCAGTTTTTATCGTCGTATTATTCGAACCTTTTTGCTCAATCTATCATTCGGGATATTCGAAAACAATTGATGGCGAAAATTTTGACGCTTCGAATGAGTTATTTCGATCGAACGCCGATTGGAGCACTTGTAACGAGATTGGTGTCGGATTTACAGGCAATCACGGATGTCTTTTCTGCAGGATTAATGAGTGGATTGGGAGATATCTTGGCGGTACTCGTGGCGATTGTAGGAATGTTCATTTTCGATTGGGAGTTAGCCTTGTTGACATTAATTCCAATTCCTGTTTTACTCTTTGCGACACGAATCTTCGCACGCGCATTAAGAAAGTCGATGAACATGGAGCGCGAAGCAGTGAATAACTTGAATACCTTCGTGCAAGAACGATTAACAGGGATGTCCTTGGTGCAGCTATTTAGTCGACAGGAGCAGGAATACGATTCATTCCAGGAAATTAATGCATTGCACCGAAAATCCCATGTGAAAGCTATCTGGGCGAACTCTATTTTCTTTCCATTTGTGGAATTATTGAGTTCCTTTTCCATTGCGTTTCTGTTGGTGTATTGTGCGCTAAAAGTACGTGGGCTGGAAGCCGAC
>JBFHGY010000486.1:0-3300 GCA_041582905.1 Crocinitomicaceae bacterium
TACTTCATAGTCCGAGTAAATTCTGTTTTGGTCAATGTTAATCGATGCCTCTTTTTTACACGCAGTAAAGAAAAGAACTGATAACAATCCGATTGCGATAGTATTTCTTCTTTTCATAACACTTGGTTTTATAGGTTTGATTACTGTATTTCAAAGAGCGTGCCGTTTTGTACTAATGTAGAATTAGAATGGACCAATTAAGAATTGTCTGAGCGTAAGAACCATAACTTCGAGGGCTGAGCGAAGTCGAAGTCCGACGAAATAAGAAGAAATTGCATTATCTTGGAATATCTGGGCTTTTTTACTAGCTTAGTGTAAAATTGACACTAAGAATTCACAATACAATATTAAATAGAAATAGACATGATAAAAATTGGAATAAATGGTTTTGGAAGAATTGGACGATTGATTCTTCGCATAGCAACACAGCGCGACAACATTCAAGTTGTTGGTATCAATGACCTACTTGACGTTGACTACTTGGCCTATATGCTCAAGTATGATTCTGTTCACGGACGATTTGATGGGAAAGTTGATGTGGAAGACGGTAAGTTGATCGTTAATGGCAAAGTCATTCGTGTGACATCAGAGCGGAATCCTGAAAACTTGAAATGGGATGAAATTGGAGCAGAATATGTAGTGGAATGTACGGGTATTTTTAAAACACTTGAATCGGCTCAGGCACACATCACCGCAGGCGCGAAGAAGGTCGTTATTTCCGCTCCATCAGCAGACGCTCCGATGTTTGTAATGGGTGTTAACCACGAAACATTAACTGCATCGGATACAATCATCTCAAATGCTTCATGCACGACAAACTGCCTTGCTCCGATAGCAAAAGTACTTCACGACAACTTTGAAATCACTGATGGTCTGATGACCACCATTCATGCTGCCACTGCCACACAGAAAACCGTAGATGGACCTTCTGCCAAGAATTGGAGACTTGGTAGGTCAGCACTTCATAACATCATTCCTTCGACAACTGGAGCTGCTAAGGCTGTAGGAAAAGTGATTCCTGCGCTTAATGGGAAATTAACCGGAATGGCTTTCCGTGTACCGACGATGGATGTTTCCGTAGTAGATCTAACTGTTAATCTCGCCAAAGGAACAAGCTACGAAGAGATCTGTCGCATCATGAAACATGCTTCCGAAAATGAATTGAAAGGAATTTTGGGTTACACCGATGATTCTGTTGTTTCTCAAGATTTCGTGGGTGAAACATGTACTTCTGTTTTCGATGCGCAGGCGGGAATGGGATTAACAGAGAACTTCGTGAAGATCGTTTCGTGGTACGATAATGAATACGGTTATTCGAATAAGACATTGGATTTGTTGGAGTACTCGGCTGGGTTGGCGTAGGTTCGACTACGCTCACCTACCATCAGTTCGATAGAATGAAGCTCACAATAGCACGGAATAAATGAATCGATGGCTGGGTGTAAGGTATTGAATTGAGTAATCGATTCGCAGTTCGAGAGCCTCACCGCTCCTACTAGTTTCACTGCTCTAATTAACCTCACTGTTCCAAATAGCTGTTATTAGCCTCACTACTGTTTATCAATTGTTGAGTTATGACTTCTTTTCTCCTTTCACTATGAGGTAGTAGACGGGAAATAGCACTAGTGCGAAAAGCAGTCCGTATCGGAAGATACGTGTCACTCGATAAAGTACGTACAGAGCCACTAGGATAATCAGTGCAAGTAAGATCGTGCGTCCGATATTTTTCTTTCGGTAGAAATCGAAGTAAAGGAATACCGCTGAGATGAGTGTTACGATAAGAATAAACATTGACTAGCTGGATTTAATATTGAATCTCGTCATTCTTTCTGTTTTTCCAATACAAGAGACTGAAGAGCAGGAAAGGAATCATGAAGGCGAAAAAGAGTAGGTTGAACTTCAACACCTCGACAGCAATCCCTAATACAAAAATCACGGAAAAGAATGTAACCACATAGATGATTGATTTGTGAATATCATCACGACGATGATAATCCAAAAAGATGAGAAACACACACGCTAAAGGTATCAGTCCAAACATAGCAGAATATAAACATAAAAAAGCTGCGGTCCTGTAACTCCGCAGCTTTTTACAACTATTAAAGATACAAACCCCCTTTATCTTTCTAGGAGAGGGAATTTGAGTAGAATGCCTGAATTCTGTGTTGAATTATTTCAACAAGGCAGCTTTCACTGTATCGGCGATTAACTTTCCATCCGCTTTTCCAGCCAATTTTCCAGAAAGAATCCCCATTACTTTCCCCATGTCTTGTGGACCAGAAGCACCCGTTTGCGCAATTGCTGCTTCAACTTCTGCTTTGACCTCGTCCTCAGACATCATTTTAGGTAAGTACGCTTCGATGACTTCAGCTTGCGCCAACTCATCTGCAGCCAAATCTTCACGTCCTTCTTTTTTATAAAGCTCGTACGTGTCCATTCGCTGCTTGTGCAACTTCATTACAATCTTAGCCGCTGTTGCTTCCGTCACGTCTCCTGAACCTGAAGTAGCTTCAAGTAACAGTTTCGATTTAATGTCGCGCAGTGCAGCTAATTTATCTTTTTCCTTTGCCAACATTGCCTTTTTAATGTCGGCGTTCATTTGTTCCATTAATGTCATTAGTCTACGTTATCGTGTAAAAATGAATTGTTTCCGTTTAACGATGTTCCGTTCTCACCTTTGTTCACGCTGAATCGACTTGAGTTATCCTGGTTACTTGGAACTGACTCATCCAATTGAACGTTTCTACGTACATAAGCAGGCTCGTTTTCAAACTCTTGAATTCCGTCTGCTTTCTTCAACTTTTGCGTGTATTGTTGAATACGTGCCAAGCGCTCTTGTGAACGACGCTGTTGCTCTTCAGCTGACAAGTTTTGCTTTACTGGTGCCGCAGATGACTCCAATTCCACATCCTCCATATCATCTTCCAATACGTAACGCTTCACTTCTTCTTCCTTCTTTGGTTCAGCTGGAGCTTGTGCCGCTTTCGCTTCCCAATCGAAGTTCATTTCTTTTTGCGTTGCTGATACATCCTGTACGTTCCAGTTATCCGCTTTTGGCTCTTCCTCCACATTCGATTTCAAGAACGGTTCATCTTCCGCAGGTGCTGGAGCAGACTTTTCAATTTCTCTTGCTCCTGCCCAAGGATTCTTTTGTGTTGGAGAATCCATTGGCTTTTTGATCTCCGTTACTTTATCTTCTTCCAAAGTCGTTACGTTACGCTTTGGTGCTTTTTCAAAACCCGTTAAAGGAGATGATGCGAATCCAGTTGCGATTACTGTAACATTCAATTTATCACCCAA
>JBFHGY010000487.1:0-3298 GCA_041582905.1 Crocinitomicaceae bacterium
ATAAAAGTCTCCACTTAACTCCCCTTTCGGTTTGAAATACAAGAAAGACTCAGGAAAAATGTTGTACACATCTTCTTCATCCTGCAAGGTAGATCTTTGGATGTGTTGAGCGTAGGTGATACTTTCTGCAATGTTCCTGTTTTGGGCATCAATCAACTCGCGATCACGTTTTTGACGCGTAATATCTGACACTACACCCGATCCTTTGATCACTTCTCCGAATTCATTTCGAATGGGAAATACACGTTCCTTGAGCCAGCGCACCTCATCATTTATCAACACTCGGTACTCTGCATCGTAGGGATGACCGTTCACAATGTCCATTCTGCCCTTTCGAATCAAATGGCGATCTTCTTCATGAACAAATTGCTGTAGATACTTATTTCCTTCGTAGAAGAAATCAGGTGCCGCTCCCATCAAATGAATGGAGTTCGGACTGATGTATTCGTATTGGCTATCAATCACACTATAGAGAAAGAAGACATCTTCGATTGTTTCAGACATCTGTCTAAAATTCGCTTCACTTTCCGCTAAGGCAATTTCAGCATTCTTTTGATCTGTAATTTCCGTACATACCTCGATGATTTCAACCAATTCCCCTTCATCATTATAGACAGGCGTTGATTCGACCAAGAGCCAATACAACTCTCCATTCTTTCGATAATGAGGAATTTGTACCGCATCTTCCAGTAAAGGCGCATTTTCGATCAGTTCATCAAATTCATCACGGAAAAAGTGAGGAACAGGAAATATATCACTCGGTCGAACCCCCATGAGTTCATCACTCGAAAAACCAGAAATACGCTGAAAACTTTCGTTACACCATTTTATTCGTCCTTCAGGATCTGTCAAGACAACGCCATTCGTAACGTTCGTGGCAATACGAGAGAGTGCGCTGAACTCTTCCAACAATTGAACATTCTTTTCATTTTGAATTTCCAACTGTCGAGCCAGTTCTTTTTCGCGCGAAATATCATGAGAGACCCCCATAACACCAAGTGCATTACCGTCATCATCATGGACTACGTTAGCAGACAGAAAGCAAATGAATTCCTCTCCATTTTTTCGTTTATTTCTTACTTCTCCGACAAACTTTCCGTGCTCTTCCAATGCGGTAGTTACCCTGGCATAGTCTTCATCATTCGCATAGAGGTCGCGAACGGGAACACGCTTGATTTCTTCCAGCGTATAACCAAACGCTTTCAAGGCAGCAGGATTGTACTCAATAATTTCTCCGTTCTCATCAGCGGCGCCAATGAAGTCGATGGAGTTTTTAATTAAGTAGTCGGCAAATACCGATCGCTCTGAAAGCATTTTCATATTCTAGCCTCGAAAAAATGTTACGAACAAATTTAAATATACGAAATTGGAATTGTTCTTGATACAAAAACTGTAATTATATCGTTTCTAACCAAGACATTACATCTACACCATCCGCGTAGTCTGATAAAGATGGACATTGAGCCGATCCAAATGGTTCAAATCCCTTTCCAATTACAACTTGAATGTTTTCTGTTTCTCGTTCCAATCGTTCTTTTACCTCATTGAGATCCGAATAGCGTTCAAAATGTAGCATCGATAAGGGTGAAAATAAATCAGAAGATTCACGTAGTAAGACAAAATTATTGTCCAACAAAGGAATTTGATTCATCAAATAAACGGCTCGTTGATAATCGTAGTTATTTCCATATTTATTGTTGTGGATAATCTCTCCGTAATCGACAATGGCCTCAAAAAAACGATCCAATTCAAATGATTCAGGAATAAATAAATGAGACACGTTTCGACACCCCAATCCGAAGTAGGCGAAAATATCTTCTCCTAAACGCTGAAGGTGCTCTCGTTCTTCCGTTCCATCCAAGACGGCTACCGATGTTCTATTCTTTCTGAAAATATGCGGGTATTTTCCAAAGTACTGTTCGAAGTACTTAATGGAATTATCACTTCCTGTGGCAATGACACCTTCCATCTCTCCTATCTTCCCTGCACTGAATTCAATTCGTTCCTTCAGTCCTGGAGTAAACTCCACCAGATGCTGAGCTAATGCCGGTAGAAGTGTTTTATCATTTGAACTCAACTTGCAAATCGCCTTGTGTCCCGCAATCAGTACACATAAGAAATCGTGAAAGCCGACCAAGGGAATATTTCCCGCCATGATGATCCCGATTCGCTTTGGTTGCGCTGCAAACCCGTAATTCGATATCCAGCGGGTTAATTGCTCCTCACTGAGTTGGAGTCCGAGGTTCAATAGAGACTTTCGCACATTTTCCTTGGTGAACCAACCGTTATATGCCACTTGTCGATTAATCACACCTTGCAGTTGCTCATATTCCGATTCCGTCACCCCGAGGTAAAAATCTTTCCAGTCTTCGTTTTGTCCGAGTGCACACATGAGTTTCCCCAACTGTACGAACCCGCTCACTATTTCTTTCTGTTCCACACCGCAAAAGTATTCTCAATCAATGGTTTTTCCTACGAAGTGAGCTCAATTTTTCATCCATTGAATCTTTACAGTTCCTTGTAAACCATGAATGGCTCAACTTGTGGACATTCCGCCTGTTTTTATCAATTCTATTTTAGTGGATATCCGAATTTTAGAAATTATTCACTTCAGATTGTAATCTAGGCTATGTATATTTGCAGAACTAAATTGGAGACACATGGCAATAATTATCACAGATGAGTGCATAAACTGTGGAGCTTGCGAGCCAGAATGCCCGAATACGGCAATCTACGAAGGAGGAGCGGAGTGGAAATACTCAGACGGTACATCATTAACTGGAATGATTACCACGTTGGACGGAAAAGAATTGATGGCGGATGACAATCAAGAGCCTGTGGACATGGATGTTTACTACATTGCTACGGACAAGTGTACGGAGTGTGTTGGTTTCCATGACGAGCCACAATGTGCGGCTGTATGTCCGGTTGACTGTTGTGTAGACGATCCAGATTACCGTGAATCCGAAGACGAATTACTCGCTAAGAAAGACTTTATGCACTTGTAATTCAAGTAAAAAGATACCATTAAAGGGCATCATCCTCGTTCAGTAGGTTGATGCTCTTTTTTTATGTCCTCATTTTTTTGTTGGAATTCCTTCCGAAATAATTTCCTGATTTGGATTAAAGTACTAATTTTGCCGCGGGGTAAGTCTTATACGACCAGCTCCCTCTTAATCCCCCAGGACGGGAACGTAGCAAGGGTAGGAGGTTGTAGCGGTGCGATATGAGTAGCTTACCCCTCTTTTTTTGCCTTTATTTTTCTTGATGGTTTGGTTGTAGCGGTGCGATATGAGTA
>JBFHGY010000488.1:0-3297 GCA_041582905.1 Crocinitomicaceae bacterium
AGGGTGAGCTGAGTAAATGGGTGTTTAATTATTGTAAGGTTCATAATATGTTTAATTTTAATTGAATCTATTTTGTGAGCTCACCTAATTGACGAGACGAAAGAAAGAGGCGATAGAAAAAAGATAAATTTTATTTCAATTCGTGAGAAATTAACCCCTCGCCATCCGCTTAACTCCCAAATCGCGCCGACAAAATTAGTCATTCGCAATGGCTTCATTCAATTGTTCGATTGCACAACTGCGAAGCTAACCCAGTGGACCAAGTGTCTAAAAATCCAATCGCCTAATAACCTAACGACCTAGTAATTCATCCACCGCAATCAGACAATCGAAAAAATAAATCCCTACCTTTGCCGCTCACTTTTTGTTATGGCAGATACTCGTTACAATTTACGCGGAGTTTCCGCAGGAAAAGAAGACGTTCACAACGCAATCAAGAACGTCGATAAAGGTCTTTTTCCACAGGCATTTTGCAAAATCGTTCCCGACTACTTAAGCGGTGATGAAGATTACTGCATTGTAATGCACGCTGATGGCGCAGGGACAAAATCCGCCTTGGCGTACATGTACTGGAAAGAAACGGGCGATGTTTCCGTGTGGAAAGGTATTGCGCAAGACGCACTCATCATGAATATCGATGATTTGTTGTGCGTAGGAGCGACGGACAATATTTTACTTTCTTCAACCATCGGTCGTAACAAAAACTTGATTCCAGGTGAGGTCATCTCTGCAATCATCAACGGAACGGAAGAACTGTTGGAAGGATTGAGAACACAAGGAATTGGAATTCACTCAACAGGTGGAGAAACGGCGGATGTGGGCGATTTAGTTCGAACAATCATTGTTGATTCTACCGTAGTGTGTCGCATGAAACGTTCAGATGTTATTTCAAACAGAACAATTCAAGCGGGAGACGTGATCGTTGGGTTGGCATCTTTCGGACAAGCAACATACGAAGATGAATACAACGGAGGAATGGGAAGTAACGGATTGACTTCTGCTCGTCACGATGTTTTCAATAAAACATTGGCGGAGAAATACCCAGAAAGTTTCGATCCAGCCGTACCATCTGATTTGGTGTATTCGGGATCAAAAAACTTGACAGACGAAACGCCAACTTCGTTGGATGCAGGTAAAATGGTATTGTCGCCAACAAGAACGTACGCACCAATCATCAAAAAAATAGTAGATAATCACCGAACGGATATCCATGGAATGGTGCACTGTTCAGGAGGAGCGCAAACAAAAGTGCTTCACTTCGTGAATGATGTTCATGTTATCAAAGACAATCTTTTTGCAACGCCACCTTTGTTTGAAATGATTCAACAAGAATCAGGAACAAGCTGGGAAGAAATGTACAAAGTGTTCAACATGGGGCATCGAATGGAATTGTATGTCCCGCAAGAAATTGCAGAAGACATCATCGCGATTTCGAAAGAGTTTAATGTAGATGCTCAGATTGTTGGTCGAGTAGAAGCAGCGGACACGAAAAAATTAACGATCAAATCACCACACGGTGAATTTATATACGCGTAAACATGAATGATTTACTCCAAAAATTAGAAGCTATTCACTTCCGCTTTATCGAAGTAGGGAAGTTGATCGTGGATCCAGATATTATCGCGGACATGAAGCGCTATGTCAAGTTGAATAAAGAATATAAGGATCTGGAGGAAATCGATCAAGTATATAAAAGCTACAAAGATTTGTTGGATAATCTGAAGAGTTCAAAAGAACTGCTTGCGGAGGAAACTGATCCAGAAATGCGCGAAATGGCAAAAATGGAAATCGATGAATTGGAAACATCTCGACCTGAAATGGAAGAGAAGATCAAATTTATGTTGATTCCAAAAGATCCGGAAGATGAAAAAAGCGCTATCATGGAATTGCGTGCAGGTACAGGTGGAGACGAAGCTTGTATTTTCGTAGCAGATTGTTTTAGAATGTACACCATGTTCTTTAAAGAGCAAGGTTGGTCGTATGAAGTGGTGAACACCAATGAAGGTGGAACTACTGGATATAAAGAAATCACTATGAATATTGATGCTCCAGCAGCGTATGGAGTGTTAAAGTTCGAATCGGGTGTCCACCGTGTTCAACGGGTTCCTGAAACAGAATCGCAAGGTCGAGTGCATACTTCGGCGATCACCGTGGCGGTATTGCCAGAAGCAGAAGAAGTAGATTTTGAACTGAACATGTCAGATGTTCGTAGAGATACATATCGTGCATCAGGAGCGGGAGGACAGCACGTCAACAAAACGGAATCTGCCATTCGTTTGACGCACATTCCAACGGGAGTGGTGGCGGAATGTCAAGATGGACGTTCACAGCACAAGAACCTCGAGAAGGCTATCTCTATGTTGCGTTCACGCTTGTATCAGATAGAACTGGAAAAGTTGCAAAGCGAACGTGCCGAGCACAGAAAATCCTTGGTGTCGACAGGAGACCGCTCAGCAAAAATCAGAACATATAACTATCCACAAGGACGTGTAACGGATCACCGTATCAACAAGACTTTGTACAAATTGGATGCGTTTATGAATGGTGACATCATGGAAATGATCGACGCGTTGAAAATGGCTGAAAATGCTGAGAAACTTAAGAATGATCAAGTATGACACGAGCAGAACTGATTGAACAAATTCGCTTGAAGCGTTCCTTCTTATGTGTAGGACTAGATACGGACTTGGATAAGATTCCTCCTCATTTGTTGGAGACGGAAGATCCAATTTTCGAATTCAATAAGGCAATTATTGATGCAACAAAAGATTACTGTGTTGCTTACAAGCCAAACGTTGCTTTCTACGAATGTCATGGGCCAAAGGGATGGGAGTCTCTCCAAAAAACACTTGATTATATTCCTGATAACATCTTTACCATTGCTGATGCGAAGCGCGGCGATATCGGAAATACATCGAATTATTACGCCAAAACTTTCTTCGAATATTTGAATGCGGATTCAGTTACGATTGCTCCATACATGGGCTCGGATAGTGTGACTCCATTCTTCGAGTATCCTGGGAAATGGGTGATTCTACTTGCCTTAACATCTAATAAAGGCGCATTGGATTTTCAGTTCATCGGTGATGTCAACAATGTTGAATTGTACAAGAAAGTCCTCAAAAAATCGCAAGATTGGGGAACAGACGAAAACCTGATGTATGTTGTAGGTGCAACGCGCGCGGAGGGAATTGGAGAAGTTCGAAAATTGGTTCCAAATCATTTCTTTTTGGTGCCTGGAGTTGGTGCTCAAGGTGGTTCATTGTCGGATGTAGCGAACTACGGTTGGAACGAAGA
>JBFHGY010000489.1:0-3292 GCA_041582905.1 Crocinitomicaceae bacterium
CTATTCCAATCCTGCATGAAAGGAGAA
Source organism: Crocinitomicaceae bacterium (assembly GCA_041582905.1). Lineage (GTDB taxonomy): Bacteria > Bacteroidota > Bacteroidia > Flavobacteriales_D > Crocinitomicaceae > UBA4466. The sequence continues at coordinate 28 of JBFHGY010000489.1, forward strand.
TCGGTGGATTTGGTGATTCACAACGCACGCATTCATACAATGAATGAGTCAGATGATATCTTCGAAGCGGTCGCAATTAAAGATGGAAAGATTGTTGAATTGGGCGCTGAGCGACAAATTTTGAACAAATACAGCGCAGAGGAATACATCGATGCAGGATTGAAGGAAGTCTATCCAGGATTAACCGACGGTCACGGACATCTACTTTCCTACGCTCGCATGCAATTGGGCGTCAATCTTTTTGGATGTGAATCCTACCAAGAAATGATCATTCGCATCAAGAAATACCAGGCGAAGCACAAACGAAAATTCATCATTGGTGCTGGTTGGGATCAATCCTTGTGGGATGAAGATGGTGATTTACCGACGAAAGAAATACTCGATTCTGTTTTCCCGAACACACCTGTTGCTTTGGTACGCATTGACGGGCACTCGATGTTGGTAAACGATACCTTATTGAAACTTTCGAATGTCATTGAAACAGTGAATGCAGCTCCCGAAAAATATTTGGGTGGACATTTCATTTATCACGAAGATGGAACACCAACTGGAATGATCGTTGACAATGCCATGAAGCCGATTTATGACATGATGCCCGAATATCCGAAGAAGGAATTGACCAAAACGATTAAAGGTATTCAGAATGAATTGTTCAGTTATGGCGTAACAGGCGTGCATGATGCAGGCTTATCGTCTCACGATCGAAAGATCATTGAAAAATGGGTGGACGACCGAACACTCAAACTGAATATCTATGGAATGTTGCTTCCTGATGAGGAAAACATGGCGTTTGCCAAGAAAAATGGGATTTACGAGAACAAAAACCTGTACATCAGAAGCTTTAAAGTGTATGGCGATGGTGCTGTAGGAAGTCGAGGAGCGTTTATGAAAGAAGAATATTCGGATCGACATGGACATTTCGGTCACCTTACGACTCCTGTGGATGAAATCAACCGCATTGCCGATTTCTGCGAGCGCATTGGTTATCAAATGAACACACATGCCATCGGTGACTCAACGAATCGCATTCTTTTTGACATTTACGCAGATGCCTATCAACGAAATCCAGATTTCCGCTGGCGTATCGAACATGCCCAACACATTGATCCAAGTGATTTCGATTTATTGGAGAGTTGTGGAGCCATGGCGAGTGTGCAACCCACTCACGCCACTACCGATCAACGTTGGGCTGTAGCGCGACTGGGAGAAGAACGCATGCACGGTTCGTATGCCTACAAAACGATTTTGGAGCGCTGTGGATTATTGGTTATCGGAACCGACTTTCCTGTTGAATATACCGATCCTTTCCGCACCATTCATTCGGCAACCAATAGAAAAACAACGGAAAATTATCCCATCGAAGGTTTCCTACCCGAAGAAGCGATCACTCTAGAAGAATGCTTGAAAGGAATGACGATTTGGGCAGCATTGGGCTCTTTCCAAGAAAACAAATTGGGAACGATTGAAAAAGGAAAAGACGCCACTCTGGTTATTTTCAACGAAGCCATTGTGCAACGTCCAACATTTAAAAACAACTTTGCAAATACAGTGTTTATCGCTGGAGAGAAAGTGTATACGGTGGAATAATTAGAGATGTATAATTAACCATTGATTTTCAAAACCATCACGCACATTTCTAGCATATTAAAATTAGAAACTAACTTTTTAGCAGTAATTAAATTGTATATTAAACGGAAAACTAAAAAACTACCGTTATGAAACACAATTTAATACTATCCCTAGCATTGGGGGCAACAGCTTTATTCTGGACGAGTTGTCAAAAAGAGAAAATAGAATCAACTCCTAAGTTGGAGTTTGAGGAGCCGAGTTCAAAGAATGGACAAGTTATTCAGGACATGTACATTGTTCAATTAAAGGACAACTCGTTACCCATAAGTTCTTTTAAAAGTGGTTTGAATTATCAAACGTCAAGAGAACAAGTAAAAACCGAAATTCAACAATTTCACAAAGAGCTCACGAAAAAAGAAGTGCTACCAAAGCACGTTTATTGTAGCGCAATTATTGGTTATGCGGCTAAATTGACAGTAGACGAAGTGGAAGAACTTAAAAATGACCCAAGAGTATTGTCAGTTGAACCAGACCGCGTGGTTGTCTTAGGTAAACCTTCAAATCCTGGAGGAGGAGGTTCTGATCCCCAGCAATCCACTCCATGGGGTGTAAGTAGAGTAAACGGTGGAACTTCTGCCTCTTCGCATCGTGCATGGATAATCGACTCTGGTGTAGATTTGGATCATCCTGAATTGAATGTGAACACTACATTGAGTGCTACTTTCTTAGGAGGAAATAGTACACCTGACGATCAAAACGGTCATGGAACTCATGTTGCAGGAATAGTGGCAGCTAAGAATAATTCTATTGGCGTTGTCGGTGTTGCTCCAGGGACGGAAGTTGTATCCGTTAGAGTTTTAGACAGAAGAGGTTCAGGATCTATTAGTGGTGTAATTGCCGGTGTCGACTACGTGAAAAACAGTGCGTCTTCTGGCGATGTAGCCAATATGAGTTTAGGTGGTGGTCAATCTAGCGCATTAGACGCAGCGGTATTATCGGCTTCTTCAACGTGTAAATTTGTTTTGGCCTCAGGAAACGAATCTGATGACGCTTCCAACCACTCGCCAGCAAGAGTAAATGGATCAAACATATACACTGTTAGCGCAATGTCAGTTGGTAATGTTTGGGCAAGCTTTAGCAATTATGGTTCTCCCGTTGATTACATCGAACCAGGTGTAAATATCCCCTCTCTTTGGAAAAACGGAGGATACAACACAATTTCTGGTACATCAATGGCTGCACCTCACCTTACCGGTATTTTACTTTTGGGTAATGTAAGCATTGATGGGTACGTAAATGTGACGCCTGATGCGCCCGATACTGACCCTATTGGGGTACACTAGTCCAGTGTCGACTAAAATTAAAAAGGATTTGCAGCACTTTTCAGTACTAAGCTTGAAAAGTGCTGTTTTTTTGTCCATACTAACGTCGAGCAAGTCATTGAAAAGCACAACATATAGGCGTTCGTACACTCTACAAACAATTTCACTAAAAGTGATTTAACCTGCATTATTGATCGGGTTTCTATTACTACGCCAAACTACTACAAGAATTGAGATTAGTTTAAGTATCGTACCTGCAGTTCAAGGACGGAGGTTATTGAAGTCAAGGCTTATAACAAACTAACTGTCGGGATTCATTTTGGCTGGCTCAATGCATCGCGAGAACAACACCCCTCTACAAATGGGCAAAACAA
>JBFHGY010000490.1:0-3285 GCA_041582905.1 Crocinitomicaceae bacterium
CGTACTTTTACTCGACTTTATGACAAAGATATTATTTATTTTCTCCTTGTTTCTATTCACATCACACGCGTTTACGCAAAATGAGGTGAAGCAGGCAACGTCACTTAATTCGTGCACGGGAGGAATCAATATTTTTGAAGACGGCGATTTCCAGTTACAGTTTACGGGTAAAAAAAGTCACGACAATGGAGTAGAGGCTTATCCTTCGCTGGTTGATAAAATTAACGGTGAAAATGTGATTTGGGTCACGTACATCGCACCAAAAAATGGAGATTTAACCTTTACTGCGTCTAAGAAATCCGGATTCGTTCAAATGGTCATTTTTGAACAGGATCAGAAGGATATTTGCGGTGAAATCTCGCAGGGAATTGCTGAAATCAAGCGTGTACACACTGGAAAGGAATCGTCAATTGTGGGATTAGATTACCGTGTTGATGGTGGAATCATGTATGCGCTTCCGATGAAAGAGGGACGAAAGTACCAGCTCTTGTTTGCCACTGATTCAGATCTGAAAGACAAGTTGTATTTGCAATGGCGTTTTTTGGTGGGAGGAAATGCTGTCCAAAAGACCGAAGCTGAAATAGTGGACCGAAGAAACGATGATTTTGCGCCAACCTTTAAAATTGTGGTGAGAGACAAAGAAACGAAGGATCCGATTATCGCCAATGTGACAATAGAAGGGAATAAATCGTTGACGGGAATGTACTCGGGGTCAGACTTCCTGTTCAATGTGGAGCGCAGTTCTACGATTACGATCAAATGCAATGCGGAAGGATATTTCCTCAACGATCTTGAAGAGGAGGCGAGTTCGTTTGATGACCAGGAAATTGTGCTGGAACTGGAGCGCATTTCGGCTGGTAAGTCGATGAAGTTGGAGGATATTGAATTTGTTCCAGGAACGAGTGAGATCACGCTGGCATCTGAACCAAAATTAAGACGACTCAAAGATTTTCTCGCCCTCAATTCTTCACTTAACGTGGAGATTCAAGGTCATGTTTTCGCCATAGGAGATAATACCAATGCGGCGCAGCGAGTGTCCGAAGCCAGAGCCAAACGTGTAATGAAATACTTGATCGATAATGGCATCGACAAAAAGCGATTAACGGCAGTAGGATACGGAAATACACGTCCTGTGTATGCAGAACCCAAATTCTTCTATGAAGAACAGGCGAACCGCCGCGTGGAGATTGTCGTGAAGTAAGTGCAACACCGTAATGCGATATTATCGTATTGAACCTTCTAATTTGATGGAGTTCTTATCTTTACAGTGAATAAATGCACGTTCAATGAAAAAGCTTTGTTATTTCCTCTTCGCAATTTTGACCATTATTTTCTTGTATGGTTATTACAGAGATTACAGACGTTTTGATTTTGAAAATTACGCCTACAAAACGGCAAAAGGAATCGATGTGCAGTATCATGACAAAGCCTTTCTTTTGGATTATTATGAGGCCGTGGAAGACCTCAATACGTACGTGAAAGCACAGTGGAGTGCCAATCGCATTGATGTACGTGTACCTGAAGATGACGATGAAGTAACGAAAGCAGCGGTTAGTGTATACAATCAAAAAGTGGCTAGGGTGAAGATGTATGAAGACCGATTGTTACAATCTACCAAGTTGAAGAAAGAGGGAATGAGTAATGCTGATATTCGCGTGTTGGAAAGTGAGGGAATCAGTTTGAAAGATAAAGAAGTGAATGAGTATCGAGAGAAGATGTTGAGCTTATTCGGTAATGTCTCCAATACAGTGAAGATTGGTGATCGAAGTGCTTTTGTTTATGAAGTGCAAAAACTCCTGAAGGCAAAAGGATATGATGTAGTGGTAGACGGTGTGTTCAAGGATATTACATCAGAAGCGATTCTCGCTTTTGAAACTAAGAACGAGCTATTTCCTGATGGGAAAATGGATGCGTTTACTTTAGAGAAGTTGCTGGAGTAACATTAAGAGATATAGTCAATCGTCAAACAAATTCCGCTCGATAGGTAAAGACGTTTCCATAACACCGTTCTCGTTGTATAAGTTCAATACTGATTTTTCGTTCAGATCTTTCTCAATCCGTCCAAATATGTATGTGTGAGTTCCATTGGCGTATCCTTCGAAAAAAATCGTGTCATTTCGAATCTCATAGTTACCCGAAGTTGTCTCATCGATAAAGGAGTTTTTTGTCTCCACGAAGAGTTGATTGTCTTTCAATTTTAACTCGGTGTAGCCAACTCCAAATTCTCTGCCTGCAGTAAGAAGATCTTCCCCTGTATCGCGTTTATAATTCCAGAGAACAATTGCCGATGCGAAGCAGATCATCAAAACAGAAATAACCAGAACCTTCAATTTCATACTTTCGCTTTTCGAAACAACACCGATAAACGCTCAAGAATCACACAATAGATATGAGCGTGGAGTGCATACGACAAAAAAATCAATACGATTCCAACGTACGGAATGGGTAGGAGATAGCGCAAAGAGAGTTCGTAAGGAAACAACATCACTTCCATGTACAGATCAACGGTTTCGTTGAAAACTTCTCCCTCTGGGGTAAAAAAGAAGGCGAAACTGGCCAATGGAAAAAACAGAAGGATCAACATGGGGATGCCATACATCCAAGCATTGAGTGGATATCGCTTGTAACTCAACATTAGTTCAGAAACGATCGCAGCGATTCTTTCAAGTCATCCGAGAAAATTTCCTTCGCTTTGGCTGGCTCCATGATTTTCATGCTGCTGAAACTTGTTTCATCGTTGGAATGGAACTTCTTATTTCCGTCTGAATCCAAAATAGTTTTGATCATGATCGATTGCGTTTCAGGATAATAGGTGTAATCCAAAAAGTGTTCATCTTCAGGCGTGATTTGCGTAAAATAGGATCCGTCTAAATCGGAAATGTAGAGCATCACAGGGTCGAGGTTATCATATTTCTTGTCCTCGTTGTAATCATTTCGAACCACTCGATAAAAGATGAGGTCGCGCTCATATTCTTTGTGCAAGGCAAATGACAGGATGTGCAAAGAGTCCAATACCAACGGGTATGTTTCTTGGGTGAACATATTGTAGAACAACAGATTTCGAATGTCGTAGTCTTCGGTTTTTTCATTGACATATTCGACCGAAGCATTCATATCGTAGTAAGAAACCGTATTCGCTTGAAACTGAATTTGCTTCGAACGCGTGGAGATCGTACCGCTATATCCTTGAACTTGTGAGAGACTTTTTAATTCCTCCTCTTCCTCTTCGGGTTCTGTTACGTCAGGGTAGTAGCTACTTCCCAAAGGGAAAATCAACAGGCTGTC
>JBFHGY010000491.1:0-3283 GCA_041582905.1 Crocinitomicaceae bacterium
CAAAAACCGCAATCTCCATCATACAAAACATACATTCTTTTCGCTTCCATCTTCCACGAAGTTAAGCTAAATTGCCAAAGTCCTTTATCTTTGATAACAACTTAACGTAACAATTGACAACTTACCCTGCATATCAATCTCCGATTCGAACCTTTGAATCGTTAGGAATTTCCCCCGAAAACATCGATCCAGCTCAACTACGCATGGAACGCAAACGTTTGCTGTTGGAAATCCAGATATCGGAAACGCAGACAACGCATTTGGGAGACAAAGAAGTCGGAAAAAATGACGTTATCGAGTTGTTCGATCAATTGGAAAACATCCAGGATTTAAGCTATCATCAGGCAATCTTCAACCATCCTTTCCTACTTCATTTCCTCGAAAACGGAAGTGTATCTCCAAAGAAATCGGAGCAACACCTTATCCATTTTGACAAGCAAGAAGAATGGGATGACTTTACGCGCTTCGTGTCTCCGTACTTAGCTCAATCGTTTGATAAGTTAATGTCGAAAGTGCTACTCAACACAAACTTTTGGCAACTCGACAAAGTGATGCGCTTCAGTAAGCTGCTGACGCCGATGGATGGTATGCACGCCTTTCGAAAGCTCAATAATTTCTGCGGTACACTGGACGATCGACTGACGCTGATTGCTTCTAGGAGCAAAAGCTATCCAGAAAAGGAAGTCGCTTTTTTGAGTTATGCTGTTTTCTACAAGTCGATTAACAGTGTTGCCCGATTTTATCCTAATCTTCCTGATATGGTGGCGGCAAGCGGTATCAACTTCACGGTTACCTGTCAACGCAAACCCGATAGAGGACGCAATCTGGTGGATATTACCAATCATTTATTGACCCTTAACTGCTCGGAGGACCTTCGCCGACTTATTGCGGAAAATGGGAAAGCCTTCCGTTCATCGAAGGAAGAATCTGTTTCGTACAACCCTAATTCCGCGTGGCGTGTCATTATAGCCGTTATTGTGGGAATTTTGATGCTGGTCCGAGTGGCCTCTCGATGCAATTCGAGTAGTTCATCATCCTACTCACATCCTTCAAACGAACATCAACGAGAGTTGTTTGAACGTCTGCAAGAACTGCAACAGCAACGACAAAATCAGCAAGTTCAACCTTCTCCGCCCCCGCATGCCCCATCCAGCAGTTATCAAAGCGTTCCGAGTAAACGCACGGGTACGGTAGACTTCGATGAAAACTCTTTTTTGGATTTACATCAGAATGTTGTTGCCTCTGTGAATCTATCTCGTTACGAGAAAAATTACCTAAACTCTGGAGCTGCACCCAAGATTATTTCAGCCTTTCCTCCCTCAGCTATTGAATATGATTATCAATTAAAAAATGAATCGCCTTCCGATGCTCTTGTAGTGATGTGGTACGGAGACGGGGTAACATCATACTTCGTTAAGTCTGGACAAATGGTTGACATAAAGGCTGCGGACGATGCCTGTTTTTTCATTTATTCTGGGAGAGTATGGATGGGATCTCGGACGATTACCCACACCCATCGATCACCGCGTACGCAAGCCACACGACGCATTCAATTTAATGGTTACTTCTCATCCGTTGGAACCAGAGATGTAGATTTGACGCGAAAGTATTTCTCCTTGAATGGCGACCGAACGAAGGACCTCACCCTGAAGAACAATTATCAATTGTATCAGGGAAGTGGGTATGTGAATTATAGTTATTAGAATGAAAGATTACGCAGTATATCGCTCACCGATTCGAGTACTAATCGACCTAGGTATTCAGAAAAATGACCCCGTCGATTTTGCTACCCTTTCTTTTGAATTCGAAAAGATTGAAAAGTGGTTTGTGGAATCAGGTCGAGAGAGTTTTGAGATTTCAGGAAAAACGTACAGTCGACAAAACATCCGTTCACTTTCTGAAGCACTCTGTACTGAAACGCATCTTAACTTTCATTACAGGATATATAATCGAGCGACACTACTTCAATTTTTAGAAAATCAAGATATTTCAGGAATTGAACGCAACTACCTTGAACGTTTTGAATCGAGGGAACAACGTGAGGACTTTGAGAAACTACTTTCTCCATTCATTGCCTATTCCATTCGAAAAATACTCCCAGAAATTATTCGTTCTGCTACTTATTCTGAATTCATAAAACTTCGTCAACTCATTGGAATTCTTTCAGAAGAAGACGGAATTTATGCCTTTAAAGAATTCAATGATTGGTATTCCAGTTTAAACGAAAGGCTGAACGATCCCATGATCGACCGAAGTGAGTTCCACGAAAATCTGTTCATTTACCTCCGGTATTCTCCCTTTTACGAACTGATCAATCGCGTAGCGGATTTCTATCCACATCTACCCGACCTTGTGGCTGATTCAGTTAGTATTTACATTCTTGGTTTTCGAAAAAGTAAAAATCGTGGGGATCATCTACTAAAAATTTCTGAGCAACTTCAAGAGTTAAACTGTTCGTCCTTTCAAAAAGAAACAATCAAGAGTAACCATAAATTGTTTCGTGGACATACAAAAGATTCCGGGAAGACAAAAAATATTGGTTTATGGATTGGGATAGGAGCTGCTGTGGTGTTCATTCCGATTTTAATCGTCGTCCTCAGCTCTCGAAATTCAACTGAACCCCATTCGCTTACCCGTTCATCACAAGGGCAAAGCTACCGATCATCTACACCGAGTGTGAGTCGCGTTTGGCAATCAGGATTTGATCTAAATGCATTCAAGTTGTTTCATGAGCATACGTATGCGTGTGTAATACAAGAAAACTTCGAAGACAACGATTTTGTTTGGGATGGCACTCCTGATATCAAATCTCCTCTTGTTGTATCCGATTCAGGGTATATGCAACCAAAAGGAAAGAAAGTTTCTTTGATAAACGAAACACCTTCAGAAATTCTAATGGTTGTACTCGACGAAAACTCGCTCACAGCCCACTATGTAAAAGACCATTCAAAAATCAAGGTTCACATAGATCCAAAGTCTTATGTATTCTTTTACTCAGGAAAAGAGTGGACAACAGACAAGAACATCGCATACGACCACCCGTACAAAAACATAATGACAGACACGTACACCTTACGCTACACGGGCATGTTCAAACAGACCCTACCAGAAGATGAAGCATTTCTAAAACGCATGTATTTCTTACAAAAAGGATCCGTTAACAACCTGAAGGTCGTTGAGAAAAATGGACAATACGTATTCAAGGACAAGTATTCCTCAATAAGAGAAATTTGATTCCTACCCCAAACCAGTCCCCGAAATTGACACTTTGTCTTTTTCTGAA
>JBFHGY010000492.1:0-3280 GCA_041582905.1 Crocinitomicaceae bacterium
CTGCACGAAATCAAAGATCACTCGATGGAAGAACAAGGTGAGCGCATTGCTGAAAAATTGGAAAGCTGGCGAGGAAACAATGAATCCATTGATGACGTGTGCGTATTGGGCGTTCGATTCACTCCCAATTAATTCCCGTATTTCCCTTATATTTAAATTATGAAAATCGAACAACCCGCTCCGCGTGAAGATTTTTACTTCAATCGCTACATGAAACTTACCTCAGGAAACGATTTAATTGCTTCCCTTGAAACGGCATACCACGAAATGATCGGTTATTTCGCGGAATTAAATGAAGAACAGGTAGATTATGCCTACGCCGAAGGAAAATGGACCATCAAACAAGTGCTTGCGCATTGCATTGACACCGAACGGATTCTCGCCTACCGCGCTTTGTGTTTCTCCCGAAATGAAACAGCTGAACTTCCTGGGTTTGATGAAGACGGTTATGCAAAAGAAGAGGCATCCTCAAACATTCCTTTGACTGATTTACTGGATGAATATGCTGTTGTTCGCAAGTCGACCATCCACCTTTTCAAACGCATGAAACGAGAAAACTTGGACTTCTCTGGTTTGGCCAGTGACAAAGAAATTTCACCCCGCGAACTGGGCTGGACAATCGCTGGGCACGACATTCACCATCTGCATGTTTTAAAAGAAAGATACAACGATAATCCTGCGAGCAGAGGTCGCGTTTCATTAAAAATTGACTGGTGATTGAAACTTTTTGAGGTTTGGTTGTACAGACTTCAAAACAATCACATTATGAAAACCTCCAAACTTATACCGAGAGCTTTAGGGATCGCAGGAATCGCTTTGAGCTTTTCCCTTATATCAAGCAATGCATTCGCACAATACAATAAGTGCGCAGCCAAAAATGTCATCACCGAAAGCACCGAAGAGGTGTACTATGATGTAGAGACACAATCGCAACAAACGCGTGTTGTTGAGCGAGAAGTTACCGCAGATTCCTACGGAAACGCACAAGGAAATCAATATGATTTGGCTGTGGACGGAGCCTTTGAAGGACAAACAATTGCCGTACTTCACCTCTACACAGGAGAAGGATTCGATTTTGAATTACCTAAGAACGCTTTGAAAGAAAAAGGCTTCTCTGTTTACCGTTGGATGAACAAGCCGCCTTCAGCTGAGGAATTGAAAGAAGGGTTAGACAAAGCGTGTCAATTATGGATCGTTTCCAACTCTACCCAAATGCTGGACAAAAGTCACATGAAAGTGATCAAAGAATTCTTTGATTCCGGAAAAGGTGTATACATCTGGGGAGATAATCAGCCTTATTATGCCGATGCCAACTATGTAGCCAAGGAATTGATCGGTGTTGAAATGACAGGAAACACAACAGGAAATCAAGTGGTTGATCTCATGATGGGAGGCAAAAAAGTTGGCGTTATGCCGAATCACCTCATCACGACAGGTCTGCAACATTTATACGAAGGAATTACGATTGCCACCCTTTCAGAGCATGAAGACCTCGAGCCCATCGTTTATGGATCGGCTGGAAATTTGGTTACTGCCGTTTATGAAAAAGACGGAAAGCGCCTGATTCTCGACGGTGGGTTCACCCGCTTGTACGTTAACTGGGATACTGCAGGAACAGGTCGATACGTGAAGAACGCGGCAGCTTGGTTGGTGAACTACGAACGATTCGGCGACGAAGTCGTTTCGAATGTTGTGCTGGAAGAGGTTGAGGAGTAGAAATATGCTTACTCTTAACTAAACCTACCCCATTTCAATCACCGATTGAAGTGGGGTTTTTATTTGATGTCATTTGATCTTCTCATCGAATCAAGTAAAAACCCCCATTTTCCAAACTCCCGTCTTTTCCCTCTTTCCAAATGATGGTAATCCACCCAACTTTGTACTCAGGTGGTATCCGAAAAACCTGCTGTCTTCCAATGACCAAACAGAGTAGGAACTAACACAATCAATTATTCATTATGAGTACTCAAGTTTTATACCCTACAGAAGTAGCTGCTTACCGATACGGTGCAGATCAGCAAGTTGTCATTATTGCGAAAGGACGAGAAGACGGTTACTGCAAAATTCAAATTCAAGCCTCAATGGCAACGATCTACCCTCCCATTTACATGGTGACAGGAGAACCATGTGCGGTCATTGGAAACTTCCCGTATACTGCTCAAAAGACCGTTCCCTATTCAACCGATTTGGACTACGTCAATTTCCAAATGGCGGATGGAACACAGCGCATTCCTATTCATGATATCATGGAAACAGCAGATGCACCAAAAGCATTGGCTAAAGTGGCAGATAATCAAGTAACAGGGATGGCATACAACTCGTCTGACATCAATGTGGCCATTGCCGATGCGATCAAAAAGCTACGTGTGAAGTATCCAAATGGAGTCAGCGCGAAGATGGTCGATTCTGGATTTGTAGCCGTAGGATCTCCTGTTGGAATTGCTTACTACTACGTAGTAATGGAGCAACAAAGCTAAACTTCAATTGATTCTTAAAGAAGATAACCTTTAGTAACAGAAAGCCCCGACGTTCCTTTGGAAGTCGGGGCTTTTAATTATTAGTCGGGGTTCGAGAACCTCACCCCTCTTAGTTATTTGAAACAATCACCTGAGGGGTAACGCCCCCTATTGTTTATCCTAAATCAAACTTGATTCCTTGCGCCAATGGCAATGAATCTGTGTAGTTGATTGTGTTTGTTTGACGGCGCATGTACACTTTCCATGCATCAGATCCAGACTCACGTCCACCACCTGTTTCTTTCTCACCACCAAACGCTCCACCGATCTCTGCTCCAGAAGTACCGATGTTTACGTTAGCAATTCCACAATCAGATCCAGCAGCTGACAAGAACGCTTCTGATTCACGAAGGTTGTTTGTCATGATTGCTGAAGACAATCCTTGAGGAACGTCATTTTGCATTGCGATAGCGTTTTCTACTCCACCTGTGTACTTCATGATGTACAAGATAGGAGCGAAGGTTTCTGTTTGAACGATCTCCATATCATTCGTTGCTTCAACGATTGCTGGTTTCACGTAACATCCAGACTCATATCCTTCTCCTGTCAATACACCACCTTCAACGATGATGTTCGCACCTTGCGCTTTTGCATTTTCCAATGCATTCAAGTACATATTTACAGCATCTTTGTCGATCAATGGACCTACGTGATTGCTTTCATCCAAAGGATTTCCAATTTTCAATTGAGGATATGCTCCAGCAATCGCATTTTTCACCTTATCGTACACTTCTTCGTGGATAATCAAACGACGTGTTGACGTA
>JBFHGY010000493.1:0-3268 GCA_041582905.1 Crocinitomicaceae bacterium
GGGAGATGATGTCTGTGAAGATCAAATTTCGCAGGAAAATGGTGAATATTGCGAATGTAACTGGCGTTAATGGGGTATAGTAGTTTTTTTAAACAATGGATACAAAAATAAGCCAACACAAAAGTGCTGGCTTATCAACAAACTATAACCTAAACCTAACCTAGTTATTATAATCCTCCTCCACAGGCTTTGTACAAGTTCACGATGGATAACAAGTAATTTTTTCGGTACTTGACTTGTTCCATTTTCGCATCCAATGCATCGCGCTGCGTCATCAACACTTCCATGTAATCTGCTTTTGCCGAGGTGAAGAGGTCGTTGGCGATATTGATGGCGCCATTCAACACTTTCACTTCCTCACTTTTTAAATTGTAACTGTTGGTGATGTTGTCAATTTTTGAAACCTGATTGTATACTTCGAGATAGGCATTCAATACCGTTTTTTCATAATTGTACACAGCCGCCATCTGCTTCGCATTCGCATTTAGATAGCTCGCTTTAATGGCTTTTCTATTGATTAAAGGAGCGACCAAATCACCAGCCATCGAGTAGAGAATAGACTGAGGTGATTTGATGAGGTACGTAGGATTGAAAGCTTGCAACCCAACTCCAGCGGAAATACTCACGGAAGGATAGAATTGAGCTTTTGCCACTTTTACGTCAAGCTTACTTGCTTCCAGTTCGTGCTCTGCTTGACGTATATCCATGCGATTTTCCAATAGTTGAGAGGGAACACCAACGCTTAAATCCGAGGCCATTTCTTGATCAAAACCGTCAATGGTGCGCGCTATAGGTTGAGGAAATCGACCAAGTAAAAAGTTGATGCGATTTTCCGTTTTTATGATCTCCTGTTGGATTTCATACTGAAGACTTTTCGTACTCAATACTTCGGCCTGAAATCTGCGCACAGCCAACTCGGTCACTTCCCCTACATCTTTTTGAATCTTCACAACTTTCAAGGCGTTCGATTGCAAGTTGATGTAGTCGTTCACGATGGATAATTGTTTGTCCAATGAGAGCAACTCATAATACGACGATGCCACTTCTTCAATTAGTTGTGTCTTCATGAATTGCTGTCCCTCCACTGAAGCGAGGTATCTGGATACAGCTGCATCACGCGAATTGCGAAGCTTGCGCCAAATGTCAATTTCCCAACTGGCATCAAAAGCGATTTTGTAATCCTGAAGTGGCTCAGGAATTTCTTCTCCGGGTTCAATCTCCACGTTTGCGTCCACTGCACCGTCTCGGGTGTATCGCGCAGCTTTATCAAATCCTGCTCCTGCATTGATGTCGACAGAAGGCAAAATCTCTCCTTTTTTTGCGGAAATTTCATTGCGTCGAATGAAGATCTCCTGAGCGATGATGTTGTACTCCTGATTGTTTGCCAAAGCAGTATCAATCAAACTGATCAAATTGGGATCAGTAAAGAAATCCTTCCAATCGATGTCTGCAATGGTCACGGTATCGCTACTCGGATTCCGGTATGCCTCGGGTACTTCCTTATTTTCTGTCCGTTGGTTGAACTTGGGAATTCCGCAGGCTGTCATCAACAGCAATGGACCGAAGACGAAGTAAAGTGTTATTCTATTCAGTTTCATAATCAATCATGTTTTCTGTTAATGGTTCGTCGTCTTCATCCTTGATCAATTTTCGACCTTTTGAAAGCGACGCGAATATGTAGTAAAGTCCAGGGATGAGCACAACTCCGAACAGCGTTCCGAAGAGCATTCCTCCGAGTGCCGATCCTCCAATGGTTTTATTTCCAATCGCTCCAGCTCCGTGTGAGATAACCAAGGGAATTAATCCAGCAATAAACGCGAAGGATGTCATAAGAATAGGGCGGAATCGAACTTTTGCTCCTTCAATGGCGGCTTCGAATATGGTATAGCCACTCCGTTGTTTCTGAATGGCAAATTCCACAATCAACACGGCGTTCTTACCGAGTAAACCGACCAGCATAATCAATCCAACTTGTGCATAAACGTCGTTGGCAAGTCCCATCATTTTGAGGAGGAAGAAGGATCCAAACACACCCACAGGAAGCGAGAACACTACGGCCAAAGGCAAGAGGAAACTCTCGTATTGGGCGGCAAGGACAAGGTAAACGAAAATCAACACGATAAGGAAAATGAAAATGGATTCATTCCCTCTGTTGGCTTCATCATAGGAAAGTCCCTCCCAAGCAATATCGTAGCCTTTTGGCAACTTTTTCGCTTCTTCTTTGATGGCGGAAATGGCATCAGCGGTGGTAAATCCATCTGCTGGAAGTCCTTGAATCGATGCCGAATTATACATATTGTACCGTGTAATCTCATTCGGACCTTGTGTTTTCTTTAAGGTCATGAAAGAAGAATACGGTACCATCTCTCCACTTTCATTCTTGATAAACAGGTTGAGAAGGTCGCTTGGCTGCTTTCTAAATTCGGGGCCGGATTGCACATATACTTTGAAGAATCGTCCGAATCGGATAAACCCTTGCTCATAGGTACTACCAATCAGGATATTGAGGTTTTCCATCGCTTTATTGATGGTAACGCCTTTTTGCATGGCGGCTTCGTTGTCGATAACCAACTCGTATTGCGGATAGTTTGCTGCGAAGAAGGTGAACAATCCAGAGAGCTCTTCTCGCTTCTGAAGCGAAGCCATAAAATTCTGGTTGATTTTATCAAAATCTTGATAATCCGTCTCCGCATTTTTGTCGAGTAGTCGTAGTGAGAATCCACTAGATGATCCGAACCCAGGTACAGCTGGTGGTTCAAAGTACTCGATAATAGCGCCCAAATCTTTCGACTTTTCTTCCAATTTCTCCATGATTTCGAGTACGGTTTCGTCTCTTTCTTCCCATGGGTCAAAATTGATCAAACAGGTTCCTGCGTTCGACCCACGGCCTTCCGTCATGATTTCGTATCCAGCGAGCGATGAAACCGATTCAACTCCTTCTACTCCCTCACAGATTTCCTGTAATTCTCGCGCCACTTGATTGGTTCGCTCCAAGGTTGCACCAGGAGGTGTTTGAATAATCGCGTAAATAGTTCCTTGATCTTCACTCGGGATAAATCCAGCGGGGAGTGCTTTGTTTTGGAAGAAAATCCCGACTCCGAAAGCAATCAATACGACGGCTGTAACCACACGTCGATTGACAATGCGTCGGAGCAGCTGCACGTATCGTCCTGTAAGCTTGTCGAATCCTTTGTTGAATTTACCTAAGAACCAACTTACTGGATTTTTCTTGGGTGGTTTTCCATGATTGTTCTTTAAGAAAATCGCA
>JBFHGY010000494.1:0-3263 GCA_041582905.1 Crocinitomicaceae bacterium
AGATACACGTACAGGAGTTTACGTTGAACGCGTGAAAGACTAAACACATATTTTAACCCATAAAAACTTCCATTTCGATTCACTCGATTTGGAAGTTTTCTTTTTTGTGATGATTGCATCCATCGGTACTATTCAACTCAATTATCAAACAATCGATCCTGAGCAAAAACTTGATGATCACATTGTTGCCTTATTCATTCACGAAGCACTCGGAAGTATTGGACAATGGAAGTCCTTTCCACAAGAAGTGTGCAATGAACTGGGAATTGAAGGATTTGTGTATGAACGTCAAGGTCATGGAAAATCAGATCCATTCACCGAAAAACGAGACAAAAACTATCTCCACCGCTACGCACTGGAGGAACTTCCTGCGTTTATTGACACCGTGATTCCTTCCACAAAACAACTACTTCTCATTGGACATTCCGACGGTGGAAGTATCTCTTTATTGTATGATCACATCTATCCTGAACGCGTAAAAGGCATGATTACAATGGCAGCGCATGTCATTAATGAAGCGGAAACGATCGCAGGCATTTACCCAGCTGTAAAAGCGTACAGTCTAGGAAAGTTAGATGGACTGAAACGCTATCATGGCGATAAAACCGACGACTTATTCCAAGCTTGGGCAAACATTTGGACGGACGAAAACTTCCGAAACTGGAACATTACGAATGAGATTGGGTCGAATAATCCGGCCTTGTTTATTCAAGGAAATGCGGATCAATATGGAACAGAAAAGCAGCTTGAATTGATCGAATCTCATTTTGAAAACGGCAATTCCCTCCTCCTCAATCACTGTGGTCATCATCCTCATTTGGAACAAAAAGAGCGGATTATTTCGGTTGTTTCTGACTTCTTTTCAAATCTGATTTAGTACATTTAAGTAGTATTTGAACACGATCACTATGAAAAAAGCCTCTTTTTTATCCAATGTTTCCTACCTCGAATCGAAGCCTAAAATTGACGTCATGCTTGACACAGCAGTAAGCAAGGAAATTCGTATTGCGCTAGACGAGCAACAAGAAATGAAGGAACATCAAACACCCTTTCCGATTATGGTTCAAGTGCTCACGGGAGAAATTGATTTTGGTGTTGAAGGAGAAAAATTCCGATTACTAACTGGTGATATTATCTCTTTGGGTGGAGGCGTTCCCCACGATTTGTTTGCGTTAAAACCGAGCATTATCCGATTGTCTTTAACGAAATCCGACTCTGTAGATCGCGTTCACAATATTCAATAAGATTCGTACTTCCTTCTTTTAATTAGATGTAGTTTTCGTAACAGAATAAACTTATCCTTTTATTGCCATTTACGCGAATGTTACAATACTACAGGTGATACTGTTGGTGAATCAACACTTTTTTATTACCTACGGTGCTGCTACGCGGTCGGCGAAAAAAGTGTTCAAAAAAAAGGCGCGGTGAATGCTTCGGTGCTTATGGTATTTAGCATTTCGGTAAAATCGCGTTTCAGAAATGGGCGCGTCCAAGCATCATCTTCTGCATCAATAAAAATTTGAAGAGGATGGTACTACTTTATGCAGTTTGACCTACGAACGAAGTACTCAAAATACCGAACTAGCACGCTCATTTTATTGATTTACACTATTTTTTTCAGAAATGGGAAGCGCTATCAATAATAAGGTATGAAATTGCACTGGTTTTCGTAACTTTATACTATGTCAGAAAAGTTTGAAAATCCGATAGACCCAGATAAGATTACGGAGAATCCAAGTTCGCTGGAATATCCGCATCATGCAGGATCAGCGATTGTAAAGCCTGAAGATCAAGGGCGCGTAAAAGGTAATGCCATTGCTGCAATGGAACACCAAACGGATATGCAATTGAGTCAGATTTATCAGCAGATGCAATTATTGGCAGATCAAGCAAAACAACTGAATGATCGAAAGGTGATTTCTGAAATCATTTATGGGGCCGAGATGCGTTTTGAACCGCTCATTAACCATGTGTATCACCTGTATGAAAAAGAAGATACTTCGTATTTGTTGTCGTTAATTGCGCCGGATCAATGGGGACGCTCCAAAAAAAGCTTTGAGTTTGTGGCGACTGTGCGGCTTCTTGCAGATCACACGTGGGACATCCTAGAGAAAAATGAGGACTTTGATTTTGGAAATAAAAACTAGTCATTGAATACAAGGACAATCTGTCTCTGATGAAACCTTTTACGTTTTTCCTTCTTTACTTCCTATCAGCGATTGCTTTCGCCCAAGATTCGACACGTACGGAAGAGATTGAATCCCGTTATTATTCGGACAAAATTGCCGTTGGTGTATTTGACAAGTCTCTTTCTGATTCTTTAAAATTTGGGAACAAACTTCATCCTTCACAACTCTACTCCATCTGTGGTTCATTCTATCGAGATAGCATGCTAAACGAAGCGGCTGTTGTGTACTTCATTGCGAAAAGCCGTTATTCGTTTTACAACAAAACCAATCCAAACTATAAGGCGAGTGGCGACGGAGCATTGGCTGGAAGCTTTTCATCCATTTTTGGTTCAGCCCTAACTCCCTACCTACAAGAAAACCTAAATAACTTCGGTGAAGTTGTAGAGTTCAGTGCTTCGTGGTACAAGGAAAACGAATTTTTCTATTTTGATCACCCCGAAAATGATTCACTGTATCAGCTTCAAACAAACGCTATGTTCAAATTGAGCGAAACGCTTTTACATCATCCGGAAGAATACATTCTAGAGTTAGAAAAGAAGCGAAAAGAGTTTGATGAGCTCATGAAGGAGCTTGAAAAAGAACTCGACGAAGAATTTGATGACATGCCAAGCGAGGACTGAAGATCGTCATTTCCAATGATTCTCATAAACCAGAAAAGGAGCGCATAGCACTCCTTCCCTTATTCTTTTGACGATGCATGTTACTTACACACTTCGTCTCCTAATTTGATCATTTCGTTCAGAACGCGATCACCTTTTCTTTTCGTGAAAATCTTCGCCAAGTTCAACAAAATGCGTGCGATGGACCACCATCCACAATATTTGTTCTTGAATGCTTCTATGTCTGGATTGGAGAAATCTTCCTCTTCTGCATTTTCGAAAATTCCACCTGCGGTCAAATCGTTGTTAATCATATCACCAATTGCTTTCGCGTTGTGCAGGTTCAGGGAGTTTGATTTGAGCATTTCGAGCTCTTGAGCTGATAAAGCCATAATTGATAGTGTTTAAATTAGATTCTAAATTTACGAGATTGATTGGACTATGTCAATAAAAACAAATGAAAGAGAAGGAAAAC
>JBFHGY010000495.1:0-3246 GCA_041582905.1 Crocinitomicaceae bacterium
CTCCTCGTTTCAGAAATCCCCTTGTTCTCCTTGAAGTTTAAAACCTTTGGAATAAAAGGAAACGAAATACGCTACGTCTTTTTGTTAATAAGTTTGACATTTATTATCATTTTCAAGGTGTGGGCTTTGGCATTAATCGTATTTTTGTACCTCGTATTATCGATAATTGAAAACTTCGTTTTAAAGACAAAAAAAGATGAAATTTAGAGCTGAAATTGATGTAATGCCATTAGATGCATTGTTAGATCCACAAGGAAAAGCGGTAACAGGTAGCATGAAAACTGTTGGGTTGGAAATGATTGACGGTGTTCGTATTGGAAAACACATTCGTTTGTTCGTAGAAGCTGACTCAAAAGAAGCTGCATCCGAAAAAGTGGATGAAGCATGTGTGAAATTGCTTTCGAACCAAATCATGGAGAGCTACACTTACACTATCGAGGAAGCCTAGTTCTCAATTAGAATTCGTATATTTTCAGTAAGAACTTGAGAACCATTCTTGAGTTATAATCGATTAACGACGAAAATGACAGAAATGACAGATTCAACATTTACTCCTGAACCAAAGAAAAAAGGAACTGGCGGATACATCGCCGTAATTATCATTCTGATTCTTGCACTGGGAGGAATGTTCTTTTGGCTTTCTTCTGAAAGAGCAAAAGTGGCAGATTGTGCGAAGAACAATTCGGAACTGGAAGCGGACATGAAAGGCATGAACGAAATGCTCGAAGGGTACGTCGGGAATTTGTCTAATGATCTGAAAACGGATTTTCAATTGATGCTTAAGAATTATGATGAGCTCAAGAAAAATGGTACGCCAGAGCAAAATAAGGAAATCGCTGAGCAACAAGAGAAGATTCAAGAGCTACTCGACGAATTGGAGTCGGGCAAGAAAATGAGCGCTTACCAAATCAGTAAACTTCGAAAGGAAAACGAAACTCTTCGTAAGATCATGAAGGATTACGTATACGAAATTGACTCGTTGAATACGCTCAACCTTAAGTTGACAAGCAAATTGGATTCTACTTCTTCGCAGTTGACCATGACGAAAGAAGAGAGAGATCAGCTTGAAGAGGATAATAAAAAGAAGGATGAAACGATTGGTAAGGCTCAAAAACTAATCGCGGGAAGTATTAGCTCGGGAGCGTTGAGAGGTAGATTGAATGGAACAACAACCGAAACAACGAAAGCAAGAAATGCTGTTCAACTCGTGTCAAGCTTCACGATCATGGAAAATTCGGTAGCGACGAAAGGAAATAAAGACGTGTACATGCAGATTACAGATCCAAATGGAAAAGTGTTCCAGAAACGATCAAGCAACTTTACATCAACAGAAAGTGGAGATGTGATGTACACAGACATGAAAGCAATTAATTATACAGGATCGCGCATCGATGTTGCGATTTATTACGACCTTAACGGTCAGGAAATTGATAAAGGAAATTACAAGGTGAAAATCTATTGCCAGGGACAGCTCATTGGTTCCGATAGTTTCTCCCTCAAATAATAGTTAGGTTAGATGATCAATATTTTTATTGCCAATTTGGATTGGGGGGTGACTTCCGAAGATTTGCAACAAACGTTCTCAACGTTCGGAAAAGTAACGTACGCACACGTAGTGTACGACAGAAAGACAAAACGCTCAATGGGCTACGGTTACGTTGAAATGGAAAACAGCGAAGAAGGAATTAATGCCATTCAAGCGCTGAACGGATTACCAGTAAATGGCCGACCAATCGATGTGAAAGTGGCATCTCCGAAAGGAAACCGCCCGAATAGGAAAGTAGCACCCAAGAAATAATTCAGTTCTCAAAAGGAACAAGGAAATTTAAATCACTATATATTATGTCTGAAGCAATCAATCAGGGACACGTAGAGTCAACTATTGATGAAAAAGGAATTGCAACCATCGAATTTGGTCATCCTTTGAGTAATTCTCTTCCAGGGAAAATCTTACAGAAATTAGCGAACACCATCGAAAGTTTAGGTGGTGATGATCGCGTAAAAGTGATTGTGCTTAAATCTGCTGGCGAACGCGCTTTTTGTGCAGGTGCAAGTTTTGATGAATTGATTTCAATCAAAGACCTGGAAACAGGAAAAGTGTTCTTCTCTGGTTTCGCAAACGTGATTAACGCTTGTCGTAAATGCCCAAAGTTCATTATCGGGCGCGTTCAAGGAAAAGCCGTTGGAGGTGGAGTAGGAGTAGCTTCTGCTGTAGATTATTGTTTCGCAACGAAATTTGCCGATGTAAAATTGTCTGAATTGGCAATCGGTATCGGTCCATTCGTAGTAGGACCTGCAGTTGAACGTAAGTTAGGGACTTCAGGAATGACGCAATTGGCAATCAATGCTACTGAGTGGAGATCTGCACAATGGGCAAAAGAACACGGATTGTATGCGGAAATTTTTGATGATGCGATAGAAATGGATGAGCGTATTGATGAGTTGGCAAATAAGCTGGCAGCATCGAATCCAGAAGCAATGCGTTTGTTGAAACAAACGTTCTGGAAAGGAACAGAAGATTGGGATCAACTCTTAGCTGAACGTGCTGCAATGAGTGGAGAGTTGGTATTATCCGATTTCACAATCAATGCAATCAACAAGTTCAAAAAGAAATAAAGTATAAACGATTTTAAAGTAAAAACCATCACCATAAAGTGATGGTTTTTTTTGTTCAGAAAAGAATAGGTTTAGTTATTGTTTTCTTCTGATTTCGTACTGATGTCGACGATGACTGGTGTCGCCTTTTTCTCTGAGGATGTTTTGAAGGTCAAGGTCAGCTTAGACCCAGGAAGCAGCTCGGCTGTTTCTGGAGTTGGATGAATTTGATCAGTCGTAAAGATGTAATAGGTCGGAACAGACGCGCGTTGCATTTTTCCGTCAATCTGATAATTTTTTTCGACAGCAATGCTGGTAATTGTTTTGTCCGAAGTGTTGTTGATTTGCATAACGAGCAAGTGCTCCGTAGAACCGTAACTGGAAAGCAGTGTGTCCTTTTCGTATGTTGAAATGCTCAATGTTTCGAGTAGAGCGTTCATCTTTTCTCGATCGACCATCTTTTTTTTGAAATGTTCGACTTCGTTTGAGCGCATCTTGAAGAGTTCTTCTGGTGGGAAGCTAGCACCAATAGAGTCTTTAATTGAGGAGTAAACAGCTTCAATCATTTTCTGATTCGTTTGATAGTGATCAACGAAGGCTTCACGTAGCTTCAATTCTTCTTCGAGTGTTAACGGTTCAGCGCCATCTTCA
>JBFHGY010000496.1:0-3242 GCA_041582905.1 Crocinitomicaceae bacterium
GTCTGCAGCTCCTGGTAAGTTCGCAAAATCGGTAAACGTTCCTGTTCCGTTCACTGCTTCTAGCGTAACTGTAGCAATTTGCGATTGATTGGAGTACACGACATTTTGCTCAACACCAGAACTGGAGTTTGGAATCAACATGGAGTGCGTTGGACCATTCGGTAGAAAAGGGATCAATCGCGGAGTTTCACCATGCACGAATACAACCGGGTCAGAATAGGCCGCAGATGTAATATCTAACCGAATCTTCGATTCTAAAGCACTATTACGAACGCTAAATTGAAGCGTTGGTGAACCGCCAAAGGTCGTTTGACGAGGGTATTTCAACTGATAATAGGTGAACGATTGAAAGTCGGTGTCAACGTTCAAGTCATCAATAATGTCAAAGTAGAAACTCGTTCCAGATGCTCCTAACTCACTCGCTGGAATAAGTGTCGAGGCCTTAATCTGTTTATATCCAGTGAACGTAGTATCGAGAATGGTCGTAGCTGAGTTCCCTAAACGTAAGCGAAGATGATGATTAAAGGCACTTCCCAAGGGGATCTCTGCGTCAGAAGCTGAAACGCAAAGAGCTAAAAATTCGCCATCAGGTGCGTCTGCTCCAGCATATCTAAAAGGATTTGCAAGGGAAGGAGTGATGGTTGTACCTCCAGGTACTCCATTATACATTCCAGATCCCCAGCCCTCCCCAGCTACATAAAAAGAGCTACTCAACGGTGATTCTCGATGTCCTTCGAAATAGTTACTGGAAAAGCTACGCTTCACCAAACTCATAAAGTGCGTTGCGGGAGTATAAGAGGCAAAATCTACATCAGTTTCAACCGTATAGCGAAGATTCGTCGTCGAGCTATTCCACGTGAGGAAATACTGAATCGTATCATTATAAAGACTTAATCCGGGTGATGCAATTGTATTGGGATTAACATAGATCGTGGAGTCTAACCATCCATCATTGCGTTGTCCGTAGAATAGAATGTAATCTCCGCCATCTATACTTGAATCTCCTCCATCCACAATATGTAAAGGAATCTCTCTTTCTTTACCGAATAGTTGAAAGTTTTCAGAAAGAATGGAACCAACAGGGATACCTGCGTCGGCTAGCGCAGCGGAATCGATGCGGTAAACACCATCTTGAACAATCTTTATCGAATAATACGATTGAGAATAATCGATCCACTCGTTTCCGTAGGTTTGAGCACGTGTTGTGAAGCCAACAGTGGCAAAAATGAGTAGGAGTAGTATGATCGATCGAGAGAATATCATGTAGTTTATTCGGTTCCGCTATTTTGGGGTTGATTCAATTTCACGCGTAGGGATACAATGTGCGAATACAGAGCGGCAGAAGCATCTCCGATGTCTGTAAATGCATAGTCAAGGTACACATTTTTGAAATTTAATCCAATGCCAATATTCGGTTGAACATTGAGCTTTTGCGTGTCATCGTATTCTTTTACGTATTGAACATTTGATAATCCAGCACGAACGCTCACATAGTTTTTAAAGCCTACGCTAACGCCTAGGTGAGGATCAATGGAAATAAGTTCCGTTTTCACCAACGTATTTCTACGACCATCTGTTGTTACATCAATATCCAACTCAGATGAAGCCCACATTCCTTTTTGTCCTAAATCGAATTTCTTGTATCCAGCGAAGATAAAACGTGGAAGCGTTAGCTCAAGTCCGTTCTCAGGAATCTCATTTCCTGTATTCAAGAATACTTCGCGCGTTTCTTGATCGAGAGAGAATACCCAAGCATTGAAGGTCGAAGTAACGTCCCTTGCCATCAATCCAAACTTCCAATTGTTCTTCGTGTGATATTGCGCTCCTGCATCCAAACCGAATCCCCATGATTTAGCAAAATCGCCTACTCTTCGATGAATTACTTTGAACGTTCCTCCTACACTTAATCCATCCACATTCAATCGACGGGCATAAGAAAAAAGGAAACCGTAATCGGCTGCCGTAAAACGCGTAATACGATCGTAATCGATCACACCATTATTGTCAATAAGTTGGGTTGTATTGGGAATGTCATCTACGCCAAAACGAATAGCTGTGAATCCGATCGCACTTTTGTCATCAATCGAGTGAGCCAAACCTACGTAGTCATACTTGGCAATTCCAGCAAAGTACTCAGAGTGCATCAAACCAACTTCCATCCACTTGTTGACACTTGTCAATCCTGCAGGGTTCCAGTATCCAGCACTAACTCCATCCGTTTGAGCGACGAAGGCGTTCCCTACACCGAGAGCGTCGGCACCAACACCAATCGCCAAAAATTCATTCGAATACTTCGGAGCAACCGTTTCTGTGAGCGAAGGATCTCCTTGAGATAAAGCCTGAGAAACAGAAAAAAGCGAGGAAACAAACAGTAAAAAGGACCAAAAATTTTTCATAAATAGCTTTTGTTTATACCCTAAACTGTGATTTCGTTAAAAAATTGTGTTCTTTGCATGTATAATTATAGACGCAAAAGTACTCGTTTTGGTTGACTCCATTTCGGGAATATTAATTTTTTGGACGTACGAATGTTTAATATACCCAATCTATTTACCGCTTTCAATATGCTCTCGGGCTGCGTAGCGATTATTTTGGCTTTTGCTGGTCGAATAGACCTAGCGCCTTTCGCCATTTTTGCCGGAGCTTTTTTTGATTTTCTGGATGGATTTCTCGCTCGAAAATTGAAGGTGTCCGGTGAGATGGGAAAACAATTGGATTCGTTGGCAGATATGGTGACGTTTGGCATTGCACCAGGTCTAATTATGTTGCTCATGCTGATTGCAGTAAATTTTCATCTCTCATCAGGTAGACCTTTTGAGGTTTGGCTTAATGCTCTACTGAGCGGAGAATGGAAAGCACTCTATCCTCTTATCGCATTGTTGATTCCGTTCTTCTCCATATTTAGACTCGCAAAATTCAATTTGGATACGCGACAAACAGAATCATTTATCGGACTACCAACGCCTGCGAACACTTTATTCTTTATGTCTTTCCCTTTGGTTGCTGTTTATGGATCTACTGAGTCGAGCGTAATGAGTGGCGTGAACGATTTTATGTTTCATCCGATAACGATGGGGGCGTTCATTTTGGTGATGAGTTTACTCCTCGTTTCAGAAATCCCCTTGTTCTCCTTGAAGTTTAAAACCTTTGGAATAAAAGGAAACGAAATACGCTACGTCTTTTTGTTAATAAGTTTGACATTTATTATCATTTTCAAGGTGTGGGCTTTGGCATTAATCGTA
>JBFHGY010000497.1:0-3242 GCA_041582905.1 Crocinitomicaceae bacterium
CACGTTGGAACATTCTGTCGATATGTAATTTCGATAACATTCCCTCCAATTGCAAAGGATTACTTTTGTTGTGAAATGAAATTCTATCAAAAATTCTTTGCGTCGAGATACGATTCTTTCATGCATAGCATCGAGGAAGAGTTTTATTCTGTTCGGGAAGAATTACTAGCCGATTTGGAAGGAACGATTTTGGATGTCGGTTCAGGAACAGGTGTGAATTTTGAACATTTCCATGCGAATGCTCGTGTGATTGCCATAGAACCTTCCGAATACATGTTGGAGAAGTCGTTGACAAAACTCCCCGCAAAGGCGACCATTGAAACGCATCACTTGAGTGCTACCGATGATGCCATGGATGACATCATTCCCGATCATTCGCTCGATTACGTTGTATGCACTTTGGTCCTATGCACGATTCAAGATCAACAACTCGCACTTCAAAAATTCAAGCAATGGCTCAAACCAGATGGTAAACTCATTGTGCTAGAACACATTCATGCTGAACACAACCCGAATCGCTTTCTGCAGAACCTCATCAATCCAATCTGGAAAGTTGTAGGTGAAGGGTGTCACTTGAATCGAGATACAGACAAAACAATTAAAGAGGCAGGATTCCTCCCAGAAAACGAAACATATTTTAAGCGCTCTTTGCGTTTTTACCAAGGAGTGTTTTCCGTTGAAGGAGATAAGCTGAGGGAATAATTGTCCTGAAACACGTACCTTTTGCCAAAACAAATACCGAATAACCTTTTTCAAACATGATGAAAAGTCTTTTACTTCTTGTTGTCTTGTTCCATTTTTCGACGCAAGCACAGGACACCTTAGCACTCACTATTGATAATCCTGCACCACGCGTTGGTGACGAAGTTCGATTTACTTTTCCCTTTGACTTCTTCACAGATGAAATAGAAAATCAACTGGGCGATGACGCCGATTTTACGGACGCTATCGGTCATTATGGCTTGCGAAATAATGAATACTCAGGGACCGTAACTTTCAAAGAAGCAGGGACGCACACCATTGGTCCTTTCCATTTCGAATTTAATGGTCAAAAAATAGTGACGGACTCCGTTGTGATCGATGTAGCCAAAAAACTTCCATTGACTGAAGGAGCATGGATTCAAGTAATCAGCGATCAAGAAGGAAACTACTTTCTAATTGTGGAACAGTTGATCCGAAATGAGGCAAATAACACCGCATATACAGAAAGTTATTCGGTTTCTGAAGGACTCGACGAAGGAGATAGTTACGCGGAATTAAGTGAACAAAATTTCCCGGAATTAAATGCTAGTTTCAGTCAGTCGAAATCGAGTACACGCTATGATTCTGATCAAAATGATCCTTTCGCTCCAGGCTTCACGTACTCCTTCAAAAAATACAACATTCATCTATCTGATAAATTCTCTGGAAGCTTCACCTTTCGAAAAAAGTACTTTAAGAATTTGCCGCAGAAGACACACATTAAGAACTTGACCATTACACGAGAGTGAGCGTCACGGATAACGTGGGTTCAGGATTAACAAATCTTAACTTCCCGTGTATACTAAACTCGTTTCTTGCTACGTAGTAGCAACATGACCAAAACAAGAAAACACCAACTGCTGCTGCTCGTTGCGATGAGCGCTTTTTCGCTCGCTTTGTGCGTCACTCGTATCATCATCACGGGTGAAATCAATTACTTCTTTTTGAATTGGAATTTATTCCTCGCTTTTGTGCCTTTAGGCGTAACGATGATGTATGAATTGTTACTGAACGAGGGGAATCAACTCGTCCGCAAAGGATGGGTGAAATTGGGCGTACTCGGATCTTGGTTGCTGTTCTTTCCGAATGCTCCCTACATACTCACGGATATCTTTCACATGCGATTTGAGGATTCAGCGCCTCAATGGTTCGATCTTATTTTGATCTTAAGCTACGCTTGGACCGGTCTTTTCGCAGGATTCATCAGCTTATCGGATATTCAGCGTTTGATCTTTCCCTTCAAACAACATTGGCAGAGCATTCTCACCGTAGTTGGATTGATCTTTCTGACGGCATTCGGCATCTATTTGGGTCGATATCTGCGTTTCAATAGTTGGGACATTCTTCACCGCCCTGGTCATTTATTTGCGGAAATTGCCGATCGTTTCATTCATCCCTTCCGTCATTCGCGTACATGGGGCATGACCATCGGTATGGGAATACTATTGAACTTTATCTACTGGAGCACTTTTCAGGCGAGGCAGTCAAGGAGCATCCTTACTTCAAAAACGTCATGATGGCCTCCCACAGTTCATCGGTAACGTCTGATCGTTGATCGCAGTAAAAACGAGAATATCCACCATCAATGATTACCCTTCCCTGATCTACTTTTCCCGATAAAATAAGTGGTTGATCAGCCACCCACGCTTCAACACGCAAGCGATAATCCATTGGGAATGCCACGGTAGACCTTCCTGCAGGAATTGTTTCTCGCTGAATTCCCAGATTTCCACTTTGCTGTTCGATTTCTGCTACTTCCGCATGATATTCGCCAAAGCTTTCTTTCAAGTACAGTTTTTTTGTCAGTTGATTTGATTCTGCTTGCAAGGGCCAATTTTCGGCACCCAAATACAAGCCGCCGCCCGAACGAACAAAAGCTTCCACACGGTTGAGTTCATCCTCCGTTAGAGAACTGGTTGAATTCGAAAAAAAGCAAATGACGTGAAAAGAATCGAGCGTGTCTGGTAATGACGAAGCACTTGAAAATACAGAATCTTCCTCCATGCACAGCGATGTCAAATTACCCAGAAGCAATACCTGCTTGTTTTGCGCATTTGCCAAGCAGGAAAATTGAATCAAGAAGAAGATGAGCACGATGCGTTTCATGGATTAGTGTACAACACACCACCCACAAAGTTCAATCACTCAAACACGGAAACAAATCCTGTTTTGGTTTCTTTCTGACCAAATCGTGAGCGAACTTCAATTCGATAAAAGTAGGTTCCTGTTGACACCGCTTTACCCGAATTTGTTGTTCCATCCCAAGGAGTTAAGATATCATTTGACTCATAGACCACTTCTCCCCATCGATTCAGAATAACCACGTTTGCTTCCATATTACAGCTTTCGGAGAAGATCAATTGGTCATTTATTTGATCGCCATTTGGTGTGAACACATTCGATTCGATAATCTCACAGAATTCCTCTTCTTCTCCAGGATCAGGAGGTGCATATCCAAAGCAAGCATCCGTAAATTTTCCAGAAAAAATATCTTTCCCTCC
>JBFHGY010000498.1:0-3242 GCA_041582905.1 Crocinitomicaceae bacterium
CGGCTGAAAAAATTGTGATTACCAGTCACCGCTCTCCTGATGGTGATTCCATTGGGAGTTCGCTAGGATTACTTCGTTTTATTCGTTCTCTCGGAAAGGAAGCAAGCGTTTGTCACCCAGATGCGTGTCCCTCTTTTATCGAATGGTTGAAGGAGGAAGATGAAATCATTGATTTCGATAGCGATCAAGATCGGGTCATTGCGTTAATGGATGAAGCTGATTTGATTTTCTGTCTAGATTACAATGGTTCTGGACGTTTAGGAAAGGATATGGGAGGAGTTCTTCTCGCAGCAGATGGGAAGAAGATCATGATTGATCACCATCCGAATCCAGAGGATATTTTCGATATCGCAGCGTCACATCCCGAAGTATGTTCTACTTCGCAACTCATCATTGAATTGATTATTGAGTCTGGATACGAGGATAAACTGAATCAATCCATCGGAACACCGTTGTATTTGGGAATTGTAACCGATACAGGTTCTTTCCGTTTTTCTTCTGTGACACCAAGAACGCACCAATTAATCGGAATGTTGCTCGAAAATGGAGTGAGACAAGCCGAAGTACACGAAAATAGTTTCGACCATAATCGCTTGGATCGAATGAAACTGCGTGGATTTGCCATTGCTGAAAAGTTAGAGGTGTTGACAGGTCAAGAGTTTGCCATTGTATCTCTTTCTGAGGAAGAATTAAATCGTTTTAACTATATCAAAGGCGATACGGAGGGCTTGGTGAATTTAGCGCTTTCCATTGAAGGTGTTTCGGTTGCTGCATTGTTGACGGAGAAAGATGGAAAAGTCAAAATGTCTTTCCGTTCGATGGGAGAAATCGTTGTAAATACCTTTGCAGCTGAGTATTTCGAAGGTGGTGGACACATGAATGCCGCGGGTGGAGTGAGTTTCCTGTCGCTTGAAGAAACAATTGACAAATTAAAATCATTGGTACCACAACATTTTGGTAAAGCACATGCATAAATTCTTCTACATATTGGTCGCGTTGTTTCTTTTCTCTTGTCAGGAGGAAGAACCCGAAAAACCGAAAGAAGTCAATTGGACAAAGTCTGATTCATATACTCTTGGGAAAAATGTAGCGGAAAACGAAGAACTGAAAATTCGCATCTTTCTGGAAAGTCACAAGAAATGGGATGTCCAACAGACAGGAACAGGATTGAGATATTACATCTACGAAGAAGGAGATGGTCCCATTCCTCAACGAAAGCAAGTGGCAGAAATCGAGTACGTCGTGAGTTTACTGGATGGAACAGAGTGTTATCGTACGGAGGAGGATGAGTATGAAGAATTACGTGTAGACCAAAGTGATGTGGAAACAGGTGTGCAGGAAGCCATAAAACTAATGCATGTTGGGGATCGAGCAAAATTGATCATTCCAAGCCACATTGGACATGGGTTATTGGGTGACCAAAATAAAATTCCACCACTTACAACGCTTGTCGTTGATTTACACTTATTGGGAATTAAATGAAGATAGTGAGACGAACAATATCGATTGCAGCATTGGCCATGTTAGTGGTGTCTACCGCGTGTGATACAACCGTGGTCGAAAAGGAGGATAATCCTGTAATAGAACAGCCTGAAGTGAAGGCGCCAGAAGTTGCAAAGATTGATCGGAGCAATGATGTAAGTGATACGCTCAAGATGGATAATGGCATTGTGCTTCGTTGGTTTGAGCATGGAAAGGGTGAGACCTTGGATAGAGGAGAGGTGTTCTACATCGATTATCGCGTGCGATTGGAAGATGGAACAGTGGTAGATGGAAATCACCTTTTGAAAAAAGACTCCATTCCGTTTCCGATAGGCTTTCAGATGCAGGGGAAAGGATGGGATGCAGCCTTGAGCGAGCTAAAAGTGGGGGATTTTGTTGAGTTCTACCTTCCAAGTAAATTGGCGCGTGGTGAAAAGGAAATCGAGGGAATTATCCCAGCAAATTCCAATAACATTGTGAAAATTCGAATTCTGAGCAAGATGAAACCGATTCGGACAGTAGATGGAAACAAAGTGTGGTTGTTTGAAGAGAGTAAAAAGAGCAAGTTGAAATTTGATGAGGATGAGATCATTAAATTCCACACAATTACAAGCTCGCCCTCCAATCCGATGTACACAAATACCTTTGCTAAAAATCAGCCCTTTGAGTTACGTCTAGAGGACTACGGAACGGTGCCAGGGCTGAAGAAAGCGTTAATAAATGCTAAATCATCCGACCGCATGTTTATCTACGTTCCGAGCCGTGAAGCCTATGGTGCTAAGGGATACCTCGACCTCGTGAAACCAAATGAAGATCTTCTCTTCAACGTCATGGTGATGGACGTGGTGAAGAAGTAACATTAAAATTCTATTTTTGTGCCGTAGTAATTCAATAAGCATGCGTTTTCTCCAAATTCTAGTCTTTTTAACCTGTTCTTTACCCGTTTTTAGTCAAACGGTGATTGATACCATTCCAACAGAAAATGGTACCATGGTTATTTATGCAGATCGAACATGGATTTATCTGGAGGATCTCAATTTTGATGGGATTCTCAACAAACGTATTCATGCTACGGTAATGGAAGATTCCAACTTGAATTACATTCAGCCTTGGAATAATGAAGTTTGTTACACATCCCAGCTAAAAAATGACCTTTCGAAATTAAAAGATACCATTTGGTTGTGTGTGGAGGATGAAGTGAATGGTGGATTCGTTATGCCTTTCGATGGAATTGTAACGTCGCGTTATGGTTATCGTAGAGGTCGTCCTCACAACGGAACCGACATTGATTTAAATACAGGGGATACTGTCCGCGCGGCATGGTCTGGAAAAGTTCGCTACGCAAAATACAACGACCACGGATTTGGAAATTTAGTCGTTATCCGTCATCATAATGGATTGGAAACGTTTTATGCTCACTTGAGTAAGCACCTCGTTGCTCCGAATCAGGAAGTGAAGGCGGGCGAACCAATTGGACTTGGAGGGAATACTGGACATTCTTACGGATCTCATCTTCATTTTGAAGTACGATTCTATGACGCTCCAATGGATCCTGAACAAATTATTGATTTCAAAAAGAAAGAAATTAAGGACGAAAATTTAATGGTGCACGCAGGTATGTTTAGACCTGGGGCGCGAGCAGGAAGTAGTTCTTCTCATGTGGCACATACGGCGAGTAGTACAGCTTCTGGTTCCAGAAAATACTACAAAATTCGCTCGGGAGACACCTTGGGAGCAATTGCTCAACGAAACAAAACGAC
>JBFHGY010000499.1:0-3241 GCA_041582905.1 Crocinitomicaceae bacterium
GGTAAAGGCGAATAATTATTCAGGAAAAGATCTAAAGATTCACATTGATAAATCCGCCTATGTGTTGCAGGTTTTTCATAAGGATTCCCTACTCATTACCTATCCTTGCGTGTTTGGATTTGATCCGGTAAATGATAAAATGCAAGAAGGAGATGGTGCCACGCCTGAAGGTGATTTTGGGATCAGAAGCATGTATCCGCACAAGAGTTGGTCCTATTTCATTTGGATTGATTATCCGAATCAAGAGTCGTGGAGTCGATTCCGTAAACGGAAAGCGGATGGAACAATTGAACAATCGGCAACCATTGGTGGCGAAGTAGGCATTCATGGTGTGCCTGAAGGCATGGATGATATGATTGCCGAACGACGAAACTGGACCTTGGGATGCATCTCCTTGACAAATGAGCACATCACCGATTTGTACAAGTCCATTAATTCTTCCACGAAGATCGAAATCGTTCCGTAGGAAAAGAGAGGTCGAAAAAAATGACCACCCGAAAAGCAGATGGTCATTTTTTAAGCTTGTTTGAGAATTACTTATTCATCCTCAGAATACTCGTACGTGTATGTTGTGTTTCCGTCAACATACTCAACTTTCAATTCTTTGTTCTTCAACTTGATAATGTTGTAAGAATCTGGATTTTCTCCTGTTTCTGTAATGACAACTTGCGTTTTGTCATCGTTGAAATCCCACGCACCTGTTTCGTTTGTTGTGATGTTACCCGCAGTGTAAATCGTTTCATACGTGTTGTCTTTCTTCACTTTCATGATAGTGTTCGGGTACACGTTTGTAGCATCGTAAGAAGTGTTTCCATTGGTAATCGTCACTTTGTCCAATTTCCAGTGGTTTACAATTCTCATTTTCGCCGTAAGAAGTGAGTAGTTTGCACCTTCTTCATACTTGTCACACGCTGTGAAAGAGATCGCTACGAGGAACAAAAATCCAAGTTTAGTGATTGTTGATTTGATCATGTTAAAAAATATTGATGGTTGATTTTCTGTGCAAAAGTAAGGAATACACAGCAAATCCTGTTCATATACATTATATTTGTTCGCACACGAAGAAAAGTGAACAGAAATGGACAAAAATCAACACCTTTTGGAAAAACGTGAATCCTCTAAGTTAGGAGGAGGAGAAGCACGTATTAAACGTCAACATGAGCAGGGTAAATTAACTGCAAGAGAGCGTGTAACGCTGTTGTTAGATGAAGGTTCTTTCCAGGAAATTGGTGCTTTCGTTGAGCATCGATCGACGTATTTCGGTTTGGACAAAATGAAGTTTCCAGGTGATGGTGTTGTAACCGGTTATGGAACGATCCACGGTCGATTGATTTATGTTTTTTCTCAGGACTTCACGGTGTTGGGAGGTTCACTTTCGAAGACGCATGCCGACAAAATTTGTCGAATCATGGATTTGGCAATGCAGAATGGTGCTCCAGTTATTGGTTTGAATGATTCAGGAGGTGCTCGTATCCAAGAAGGGGTGGTATCACTGGCTGGATATGCAGATATTTTCTTTCGAAATACACGAGCTTCAGGGGTGATTCCTCAATTAAGCGTGATCATGGGACCTTGTGCCGGTGGTGCGGTATATTCTCCTGCATTAACGGACTTCATTTTCATGGTGGAAGATACTTCGTATATGTTCGTAACAGGACCTAACGTTGTGAAAACTGTCACACACGAAGAAGTAACTTCCGAAGATTTGGGTGGAGCGAAAGCACACGCGGAAAAATCAGGAGTGAATCATTTTACGGGGTCAAACGATGTAGAAGTGATCAAGCAAGTGCGTGATATCTTAACGTATATGCCACAAAATGCGCAGGAATTGGCGCCGCATACAACGCAGTTTTCATTCACAGAAGCCAAAAATAAAACCATTCAAAGCATTCTTCCAGATAACGTGAACTTGCCTTACGATATTCGTAAAGTGGTAGATTCACTGATTGATGACGATAGTTTCCGAGAAGTTCACGAAGATTTTGCAAAGAACATTGTTGTGGGATTTGCTCGTTTGGAAGGAAGAACCATTGGTGTAGTGGCGAATCAGCCGGCTGCATTGGCGGGAGTATTGGACATTGACTCGTCTCGTAAAGGAGCGCGATTTGTTCGTTTCTGTGATTCATTCAACATTCCGCTTTTAGTGATCGAAGATGTACCAGGATTCTTGCCAGGGACGGATCAAGAGTGGAGAGGAATTATCTCACACGGAGCGAAGCTGCTGTATGCATTTGCTGAAGCTACCGTACCAAGAATTACCGTGATTACGCGGAAAGCGTACGGAGGAGCTTTCGACGTGATGAACTCGAAGAGTATTGGTGCCGATTTGAATTTTGCATGGCCTACGGCGGAAATCGCTGTAATGGGAGCAAAAGGAGCAGCAGAAATTATCTTCAAGCGGGAAATTGCATCAGCAGAGGATCCAGAAGCGAAATGGAAAGATAAAGAAGCGGAATACGCTGAAATGTTCGCAAACCCATATCGTGCAGCGGAAAGAGGAATTATTGATGAGGTGATTCTCCCAGAAGAAACAAGAGAGAAATTGATCGCTGGATTCAAAATGTTGGAAAACAAAAAGGAATCGCTTCCGGCTAAAAAGCACGGAAATATTCCGCTCTAGGAAAATAATACGTACTTTCAAGGATGCGCCTTACAATTATATGTGTCCTCGTAATCTTGGTTGATTTCTGTTATGCACAATCATACTACCCAGATGATTACGAGCCTGCGTTTGACTTCGACTATGGATATAACCCAGACATGTATAAGCGAAAGTATCCTTATGCCAAAGGCTACACACCTTCCTTTCTGGGATTAGTAGTTGGAGCGAATGTCTTGAAACCGCAAGAGCTCGAGGTCGGACTCGCATACAACTTCGTTGAAACACCCACCGATTTCGGAATGACGGGGGGTTATCAGTTGATCTACAAACGTTCGCTTGAGCGTAACATGAATACCATTGATTTAGAAATGGGTATTTACGGTTTGGTTTCTGTCGCAATGGATGTGAACTACAGCTTCTCAAAAGACGCGTCAGTTTTTGGGTTTAAACCACTTATTGGAACATCTTTTTATCATTTTCAGGTGTTGTATGGATACAATTTCATCCGAAGAAAGAAACAAGAATGGTATGATTTATCACGCCATAGTCTTAGCGTTCGGTATGTTCTTCCACTGAAAGCAAGCAAAGAAACCTATTACTATTTGCCAGAGGCTCCGAACTACTACAACTTGCCGGGAC
>JBFHGY010000500.1:0-3224 GCA_041582905.1 Crocinitomicaceae bacterium
GCGCTAAAACCCGTTTCATACTACAAATTTAAGGTTTCCTCTTCCTGTCACGATCGATTCTTTGAACTTTCTTACATTTATGTCCAAACAAAGAAAAATGGCAATCAATACAGCATTATTAAATACAATTTGTACCACACCCGGAGCCCCTGGATTTGAGCAGCGTGTTCGTGAACTGGTTATCAAAGAAGTAACTCCACTTGTAGATGAAGTACAAGTTGACAACATGGGTAACGTGTACGCTATCAAACGTGGAAAAGGAGATAAAAAAGTGATGATTGGTGCACACATGGACGAAATCGGTTTTATCGTTACGCACATTGACGACAACGGATTTATTCGCTTCCATACCTTGGGAGGTTTCGACCCAAAAACCTTAACTGCTCAGCGTGTTCTCATTCATGGAAAAAAGGACATCATCGGCGTGATGTCTTCCAAACCAATTCACGTAATGTCACCAGAAGAGCGCAACAAAGTCGCAAAAACAAAAGACTATTTCATTGATACAGGACTCACCGCAGAAGAAGTGAAAGAAATTGTTTCCATTGGAGATCCAATTACACGTGAGCGAGAATTCATCGAAATGGGAAATTGCGTAAATGGAAAATCACTTGATAACCGTTTGGCCGTATTTATTTTGATTGAAACACTCAAAAACCTGAAAGATCAGGAAGTGCCTTACGACGTTTATGGGGTGTTTACCGTTCAGGAAGAAGTGGGTATTCGTGGAGCAAATGTCTCTGCCTTGCGCATCAATCCAGACTTTGGATTCGGACTCGATACGACCATTGCATTCGATCTACCGGGAGCTGCGGCACATGAAAAAATCACAGAATTAGGAAAAGGAACAGCGATAAAAATCATGGATGCTTCTACCATTTGTGACTACAGAATGGTCAAGTTTATGAAGCAAACAGCTGATAAACATGAAATTAAATGGCAACCAGAAATCCTAACGGCAGGAGGAACTGACACGGCAGGAATCCAACGAATGACGGAAGGAGGATCAATTGCGGGAGCGGTTTCCATTCCAACCCGACATTTACATCAAGTAATCGAAATGGCTCACAAAGAGGACATTAAGGGCAGTATAGACTTACTGACGGCATGTATGCAGGATATCGATTCCTTTGATTGGAGTTTCAAGTAGTGAAAACTGTCGTTTATCGGATATTTGGTGCGATTCAAAGAATAAAGCGTCAATCGAACATAGAGTGCGAACAAAATCGTGCGTCAATTGTTATCTTAGAAAATCCAATAAACTATTACTTAAGAAATGATTGACGTAAAAGATCTTCTCGAAAACGAAACGATCAAAGGACTGTTGAAAAAATTTGGTGTTACTCCTGAAATGGCTGAGTCGGTAGCAAACCAGGCTCTAAACGCTATCAAAACGAAATTCAACAACAATCCAAAGCAGATGTCGAGTCTCTTATCTGAAAATCCAAATACAGATGAAGACGAGATCATGGCAAAAGAAGTTGAAAACGACTTCATTGATCGACTAGTGAAAAAAGTAGGTATTCCCGAAAGCCTCGCCAACCAAGCGAAGGGAGCCATTCCCGGAATTCTCAGTCAGGTGACGAGCAAATTGAGTGAGAAAGGCGGAAATAGCGAAAGTGGAATTGCCGGAATGCTGGAAAATATCACGGATATGTTCGATGGTGATGACAATGAGCCATCAAAAGATGGAACGAAGAAGAAAAAATCAGGTGGACTTGCCGGACTATTCAGTAAATTCTTCGGTAAGTAAAACAATTTCATCCGATAACACGATATGCACGTTCATTTCACCTGTGTAGGTAAATGAACTTGCTAGGATTTTATATTTTTACAAAGAGGGTTCCGTTCTTGGTCTCCTCTTTTTTCGTTTAAAAACACAGAAATATGTCAACAACGGCCAAGTTTCAAGAAGCAATTGAAAAAGGATATACCTTCAAAGGTGATTCAATTACACTTGGAGGAGGAAAACTCGGCGAAGAAGCCGTGCCTAACACACACATCAAAGTTCCACTAAAAACACTCAATCGCCACGGACTCATTGCTGGAGCTACGGGAACTGGAAAAACAAAATCGCTGCAAGTAATTGCCGAACAACTTTCATTGAAAGGAGTTCCTTCGCTTTTAATGGATATCAAAGGAGATTTAAGCGGATTAGCCGCTTCTGGTTCCACTAACGATTTCATTGAAAAGCGACATGCTGGAATTGGTTTGCCGTATGATCCCATGCCGCTTCCTGTGGAATTGATGACCATTTCAAATGGCGACGGAACACGATTAAAAGCGACCATCACAGAATTCGGTCCAGTGCTCCTTTCGAAAATTCTTGGCTTAAACGACACTCAATCAAGTGTGATTTCACTCATTTTTGTGTTTGCAGATAAAAAGAAATTGCCCCTCATTGACCTAAAAGATTTACGGAAAACATTGCAGTATGTTGTGAACGAAGGGAAAGAAGAAATTGCTTCAGAATATGGTGCTGTTGCCTCTGCGACAGTCAATACCATCATGCGAAAGGTGATTGAACTCGAGCAGCAAGGCGCCGAAACTTTCTTTGGTGAGCGCTCATTCGATCCAAAAGACCTTTTGCGAACGGATGCAAACGGACACGGAATTATTTCGGTTTTACGCTTGATGGACATCCAAAGCAAACCGAAACTCTTCTCAACGTTTATGTTGAGCCTACTTGCAGAAATTTATGGCAGTTTTCCCGAAGAAGGAGACATGGACAAACCAAAGCTATGTATCTTCATCGATGAAGCGCACCTAGTGTTTGACGAAGCTTCTTCGGCTCTACTTGACCAACTGGAAGTAATTGTAAAACTCATTCGTTCGAAAGGTGTTGGCGTCTTCTTTTGCACTCAAAATCCTGTGGATGTTCCCGACGATATTTTGGCTCAGCTTGGTTTGAAAGTGCAACATGCATTGCGTGCGTTCACGAAAAAAGACCGTGAAGCCATCAAAAAAGCCGCAGAGAACTATCCGATCTCAGAATTCTACGAAACCGAGGATTTGATTACCCAACTGGGAATTGGAGAGGCGCTTGTCACAGCTTTGAATGAAAAAGGTATTCCCACACCTCTTGCTGCCACCATTTGTCGTGCTCCGCTTTCTCGTATGGATGTTTTGGAACAAGCGGAGGTGGATGCGCTAGTCGCACAATCGAAAATTGCGCAGAAATACAACGAAGAAATCGATCGTGAGAGCGCTTATGAAATCTTGAC
>JBFHGY010000501.1:0-3222 GCA_041582905.1 Crocinitomicaceae bacterium
ACAATAATACTGGCAAAAACACTATCTCGAAGAGTTCCACATGCATTCAAGAAATCGCAGTAATAATACATTTCCGAAGTAGGTGAAATGGTCACGTTCGGTCCTGTAATCGGCGAAATAGTTGGGTGTGGCGTCCAAGCGTAAGTATCCGCTCCAGAAACCTGAAGATCCATAGATGTGCCTTCACACAAGAAAACGCTATCTGGAATAACTGGATTCGGTGGTGTGAAATAAACATCGATATCCACTGTTTCGGTTAACTCACATCCGTTGGACGTGGTAATTTCCACTGTATAACTTATTGAGTTTGCTGGAGTACTGACAGGAGTGGCACTCGTTGGGTCATTCAAAAATGTGGATGGAGTCCAAAGATAATCGACACCACCCGTAGCGAATAAATTGACACTGTTCCCGATACAAATACTTGTATCATTCGAGACGGTCGCTGATCCAAGGTACACTTCCAAGGTGACGCTCACAGTGTCAACCCCACATGTATCCGAAACAATAACTTGGAAAGTCGTCGTTTGATCTATCGTTGCCGTTGGCGTGGCGATAGAAGGATCATCCAAAAATTGGGCTGGCGTCCATTGATAATTTGATCCTCCAAATGCCTCTAGCTGATACGGTTCTCCCGGACATATAGGACCTGGTGGCTGAACTACTCCACCTTGAAAATCACCGATAAAGACAGTGAACTCAGTTGAATCAGGCGAATAACAACCATTGGTATCAGAAACAACCAGCGTTACATCGTACGTTCCTGGACCAGAATAGAAATGCACTGGATTTACATCCGTTGACGTTGTATTATCGCCGAAGTCCCAGAAGAAAGCATTTCCATTAGAACTGTTATTGTTAAAGATTACGGGATCCGGCAAACAGACCACCGTTGTTGGGTTCGAAATAACCGCTTCAATGGTACTTAACTCAAATTTGAAGGCGGCTAAGTTACAGTTGTTACTTGGATTTGTTGGCGACCAAACACCTGGAGTTGTCGTGAAGCCATCCGAAACCGTTGAACCACACGAACCACAAACGGCATGGTAAATTCTTCCAGATTTATCGAAACGGCTCGTTCCACCATCCACGTGGTTACTACTCGTACTGATACCACCCATGTAGGTTCCATACTTCAAGGCACTTGCGTCTTGATCGAGCACTGCAATATAAAAGTTACTTCCATTCGTTACACCTTGAAATGCATCGGGAGTAATTGGAAAGCCATTACTTGTAGAATTCGATGCCTGACCATAGCTAACATTTAGCGTTCCTCCCCAACCTGAGAGGTAAATATCATAGCAGTCCGATACCAAAAAGGCGGTCGGTGAAATCTCTACATGACCAATTCCAGCACCAATCATGGTTGTCCAATCAACGGACATTAAATCCATATCGTACTTGCGAATAAACTGCCCCGCATCTGGTACTCCAAAGCAACCGGCTGTAATCGGCCAAGACGTTTCCGATTGACCATACACGTATACATTATCGTCGATATCCAATTGAACGAAATAGGCCTGATCATACTCGTTGTATCCCATGTACGTTCCTGCGATGAAGGATCCTGTTGTCCCATTCAATCGTGCCACATACCCATCAGAAATACCGCCATCGTACGCTAAATCGAATCCTGTTGGAAACGGCATGTTTGAGGATGATGTTCCTCCAGCTACATAGATATCACCGTTACTTGAAACCTGAATTGAATTTCCTGTATCATCATTTGATCCACCAATATAGGTTGACCACAATAGCGCATTCAGATTAGGTGACAGTTTGAAAGCAACAGCATCTTGCCCCCCTCCGAGAGACGGCTGTCCTCCCAAAATTGAAGGGAAATTGGCCGAATTCGTATGCGATGCAACATATACGTTATTGTTCGCATCCAAAACGATATCCCCGCGGAACTGATCTCCATAATTATACAAGAGCGCAGTACTATTTTTC
Source organism: Crocinitomicaceae bacterium (assembly GCA_041582905.1). GTDB lineage: Bacteria > Bacteroidota > Bacteroidia > Flavobacteriales_D > Crocinitomicaceae > UBA4466. The sequence goes on from JBFHGY010000501.1 coordinate 1,951, forward strand.
CCATCTGTTCCTGATCCTCCGATATAGGTTGAAGCCATCAAATTCGACCCGTTGGCACTTAAACGTGCAACGTACAAGTCGATTCCATTCGAAAAATTGATTGGATCGCCACCTACCCCACCTGTTGGCGGACCACCATTGAAGGTCGCATCATAAGGAGAACCAGCCATTGGAAAGTCCAATGATGAAGTCAGTCCAAAAATGAATAAATCACCATTTGCAGCGCTCACGATACTGTTCGGGGTTTCCACATCCGAGCCACCAATATAGGTTGAGTAGATTAAGTTGGTTCCGATCGTATTGAATTTTGAAATTCCTAAATCCACCTGACCTCCATTAAACGTTGCGTCGTAAGCTCCTGTTAAAATTGGATAACCCGTTCCAAATACAATTCCTCCACCGAATAAATTACCGTTATCGTCAGGCGTTGCCGTGAATCCCCAGTTGTCCGCTGTAGAACCTGAGAACGTAGAGAAGGTCAAATCGGGATCGATTACCAGTTCTTTTGTGTCATCGTAACCATTTGGAAAGAAAAAGTGAACCGTTTCTCCTTCGACTTTAAATTCAACCTCGACTTTCTCTTTTCGGTGATCTCCAACTACCCAAGCAATCGGTCGTTTTTCAATGATTTCTCCAAATCTATTTTTGATCCGAAGATTTCCATCATCATCAACTTTGATCCCGAACTGTCCCGAATAGTTAAATGCTATTTGATTGACATCTACTCCAGGCTGAACAATCAGCGAATACTTCAATCGGGCATCTTTCCCATTCATTTCAAGATCGATACCATCGTAGAAGTCTTTCATCCGAAGATGATTGTAACTGTATAAATTGCTCTTCCATTTGGACTGATCATTTCCAATGAAGTAGTTTCTGTAGAAGTCGGAAGAATCAATTAATTCTACTTTCCCTTGCCAAGAGGATCCTAAAAATTTCGATTGGATAGAGTGAACACGCATGGAATCAGGGAGTTCTTCTTCGTGATCATGCCCTTCGTGTTCATCATGATTGTGAGCGAGTAATTGTTTTCCGTCGTGAAGGTAAAAGGTAAAACCATCTTTTTCGATGAACATATCGCCTTCTGCCAGATCAATCTTGTAGATAATTCTACTGTCCCACTGCCCATCATTTGGGTGCATCCATACATCTTGCCCCCATGCAGACATGGCGGTGATCATCGAAACGACACACGTGAGAAACCAGTTTTTCATCAACTTGAAATTACTACAAAAATGTTAAACAGCGGAGTCATTCGATCAATAACAACCT
>JBFHGY010000502.1:0-3208 GCA_041582905.1 Crocinitomicaceae bacterium
AGATTAGTTTCCTCGAATGAGTCGCTCTTCTTTTCGTTCAAGTTTTTCAATGGGTTGGAATCCACCACCTTGACCTACTGGAACCGGATCACCACAAATCGTTTCTACCTGATTCGTTTCGATTGGATCGTTTTCATCAAAATAAATCGCTGAATGAGCCACTGTTGCTGGACCAAAAACGTAATTGTTCTTCACCTTAATCTCGAACTCAATTTGATCACGTGCCAATTCAAGATTCGTCAAGTTGGGATCAGCAATTGTTTGCAATACGAGGTCGTGCATCTCAAATGTGATCGTTTTGTTGGTTCGATCAATATGATAAATTCCACCCGCATTCGCATCATATGATCCACGAATTGTTCCATCTTGAAACACTCCTCTGTAGAACTCTGGAAACACCAAATCGGAAATACTACTCATGTTCACTTTATCATCCAACTGGCATTCTACTCGCACATAGCGCGTTGGTCCACTTCCTTCATTTTGGAACTTTACTGTGTAATGAATCGTTCCATTTCGGTAATCACAGTTATTTTCAGCATCAGAATACTCGATCATCATATTCGGATCATGAGAATTCGCAACCACTGGTTGAATGGTGTAAAAATCTATCCCTTCAATGTTGCTGTGTTCTTGGTTTCTTCCTTTCAACATGTCAACACGGAAATCCAGTTTTTCTTCCTGATTTCGTAAGATTTGCACTGGAATTAAGATCGAACGCTCCTTACCTGGATCCAAATTTTGGAATGTACACTCTTTTCTTACTGGGTCCCAACGTTCTCCATTAGAGAAAAAGTGCGGATGATCATTCAGAATGGTATTATCCACTTGAGCAAAACTCCCCAAGCTAAATTTCAATACGCCATCCAATGGTCTTCCTGTTGAGTTACCATAACTAACAATTAAATACATCACATCACCAATCACGGCATTTCGATAATTCTGTACATAAATATCCGTTCCTGACGGCAACACAATTCTCGGCGATGTATTTCCAACGTTTGTTGTGAACGTATACGTCAATGGGGGCGGTCCTCCTGTTCCATAGTTTTCTGTGGTGATGTCCGTCATCTTCACTTGAGGAAAATTCGGGTTTCCTTTCGTATTCGCGTGCGTGTGCTTGGGAACATCCACAAAACTAAAACTGTTATCGCCACTCCACCATAAATGTGCAAAATATGCTCCATTTTGACTAGGTGTGAGCGGACGTGTTGCGTACTCATTTAACCCATTTCCTAAATCAACATGACTTATCGTATTGGCATTAGTCGGAGTTGTTGTTTGCGAAATTACTGGTAAAGAGACCAGTGAAAACAGGACGTATATCCATTTATTTAATTGCATTCGTTTCATTCTTCTTTTTGTTCGTTGGTTATGTTTTGCGAAGATAATATAACCAAGGATTGAGTAGATTTTCAGTTCGATGAAATTTTCATACCTTCGATTCGTCTGATTTATCATCTCTTAAACAAATATTCGTGCTACAAATTCTACGCATATCGGATCATAAACTAATCGAATACCTTCATGAAGGTGGGCGAAAAGAATCGCGTGCCATTCAACAATTGCTGGATCAAAACCGTTCGAAAATCTCTGCGTATGTACTCAAGAACAGCGGTAGCTCTTCGGATGCAGAAACGATTCTCGTTGAAGGAGTAACGGAGTTAGTCTTCAATGTTCGAAAAGGCAAGTTCCGCGGAGATAGCTCACTTAGCACCTACTTATTTGCCATTTGTCGAAGTCTTTGGTTAAAATCCCTCAAAAAAAATCAACGATATGCAGACGATGACGGCATTATTTTAATGGAAGATACGGCGGATTCACCATTGGCTCAGTTTAATCATGAACAGATTAAATCAGAAGTTTCGTTCTTGTTATCTAGTATAGGCGAGGCCTGTAAGAAAGTGCTTGAGATGTGGTCTCAGCATTATTCTATGCAAGATATTTCTGTTCAACTGGGATACAAGAATGCGCAAATTGCCATGAACAAGAAAAACCGATGCTTGACTAAACTCAAAGAGATTGTGAAAGATAACGCATCGCATCGTGAATTATTAATGAGTTATATAAATTGAATCAGATGGAAGAACGCACAGCGAGAATAGATGCCTATTTATCCGATTCGATGACATCGGAAGAACGTTCAGCTTTTGAAAAAGAATTGGACGCCAATGAAGAATTGCGCGAAGAAGTAGCACTCCAACGAAAAACATTTTCCTTGTTGGAAGCGGCTGCATACATCGAAACAAAGAATAAAGTTGCAGCACTAAATCAGCAGAAATCTTCTGGAAATTCAATCGGAGGGACACTCTTAAAAGTAGCGGCTGTCTTGTTGGTGTTAATCATTCCAACTTACTTCATATTGAACAATCAGTACAACGACGCTCATCTGTTTGCGGAATATTCTGAACCCTACCCAGACAGAATCACCACAATGGGATCTGCTGAAGACGAAGCCTTAATGAAAGCGATGAATGCGTACAACAAAGAAGAATACGCTGAGGCCGCACAACTATTCAATGCCATCCGATTAAAAGGAACAACAAATGAAAACGTTCGTTTATACGAAGCTGTTTCTTTGACCTATTCTGGGCAAGCTGAAAAAGCGGTAAACTTGTTATCTGAAGCGAGAAAAAATGAGCCATCTAACCAAATTTCACTCGATTGGCAATTGATTCTTTCCCTTTTGGCAAACGATGAAGGTGAAAAAGCAAAAGAGAAGCTTACAGAATTCCTTCAGCATAATGATGGTTACCAGCAAGAAAAAGCAGAAGCGCTTCAGAAAGATTTGAATCGAATTTGGCGCTAAGCTATCGCAACAGATTGACGTGACCTACGTGCACCGTTTCTTCATCTTGAAAATCGGTAATGGTCGCTTTCCAAGTGTACGTTCCATCCTGACATGGAGCACCCTTGTAGGTTCCGTCCCAGGTATCATCCAAACCTTCTAAGGTGTATACCAACTCCCCCCAACGGTTGTAGATTTCCATTTTGAATTCCGCAATATTTCCACCCTGTGCGTAGAAGAGATCATTCACTGCTAGTGGATCATTTCCTGGAGTGAAGGTATTTGGAACATATAAAATAGGGTCGTAGAAGATATTCACCGTATCCGCCGACATACACCCATTAGCATCCGTGTACGTCACTGTGTAGGTATAATTCTGATCAGGATTCGCAATAGGATCCGTACAAACGATACAACTCA
>JBFHGY010000503.1:0-3205 GCA_041582905.1 Crocinitomicaceae bacterium
CTCACCAAACCTCAGCGTCTTCGTGAGATGAATTATGGCTTCTTGATCATTCAAGTGTGTACACTCGTCATTTATGCCACCGACCACGTCATTATCTCGAATTTCATCTCAGGAACAGAAGTTACGAAATATGCGATCACTTTTAAATACTTCAACGTCATCACGGTCATTTTCAATTTGATTCTTGTTCCGTACTGGGCTTCTTTCGCCGAGGCAACGCAGCTAAACGACCGGAAATGGATTAAAAAGAACATGCGATTTCTTATCCTATTGATCGGTGGACTGTTTATCTTAGGTATGGTGATGGTGTTCGTTGCGAATATCGTGTATGATTTCTGGATTGGAAAAGATTTGTCTATTCCGACTCTGCTGAGTGCACTTATGTGTGTGTCCGTTTTACTCACTGCATGGTACAACATTTTCGTGTACTACTTGAGTAGCATTGATCGGATCCGTTGGCAAATGCGCTTGATCATTGTTGGCGCACTGCTCAATATTCCCCTTTCGATTTTTCTCATCGATCACATGGGTTCGTCGGGTGTGATTTTAGCCACCATTGTATCGCTGCTCCCCATGGCGATTGCATTGCCAATTCAGAGTTTTAAACTCCTCAAATCTGATTTATACTCATGAAGGCAAGCGGGATAGAACGATCGTTGATGATTGCCTTTTTGGAGTTGATCTGCTTAACTCCTTTGTTCATCATTTTGGGTAATGTCGTGCCACCATTACCCATCAAAATTCACTTCATTGCTTTCGGGATCATTTTCGTATTGATATTGATTCTCTTAGCGCTCCATCCTAAAAAGAAGTGGGTACTTTACCTAACTCTCGCCATTGGACTTCTCCAGTTTCTCATGCCTTTCCCGAGCATCAAAAATACGGTCGACATCCTTTTTGGACCATTAACACTCTTTGTTCTATTGGATATATTATTCAATCAACGATTGGATCGAGCGATACTCGAAAAGTACCAACGAAGGTTCATCAGTTATTTATGGATTCCTGTCCTCGTTGGTGTTTTACAAGCCTTCGGACTCATGCCCATCACATTCTGGAACGCTGACTACATCAATTGGGCCTATTTTGCAGATGGAACACGCCTCCCACGTCCAAACGGTTTCTTATACCATGGATCCGAGTTGGCCATCATCATCTTTTTTCTCACGCTTTTTCAGTTCTTCAAGAAAGGCTCCAAAGTCTTTTGGATGCTATTGATTTTCGTCGTTGTCGCGAAATTAACTTTGTATAAGGCACTACTTGGAGCGGTCATCATTTTGTTCTTTTACCATCTATTTTTGATGAATCGAACCTTTTCGCAGTTAAAGCTTCTGTCGAAAAAACAACTCTTAGGCTATACCATTGTTCTTTTACTCGTCGTTTCAGGCGTTATTCTTAGTTTCCTTCACGGAGTTTACCAACAAACGGGATACTATTTTCCACCCCAATTACTTACGGGAAGAGGGTCGATTTGGAATATTTATTCGGATGCTATTGCCGATTATTCCTTCTGGAATTATCTCTTCGGATCAGGAATGGGTTCTGGACAAGAACTCTTCAAAGAGTATGCTTCGCCCGACAACTATTACTTGCTTCGCATTGATCCTGTTTTGCACGAAGCTTACGATGCCCACAACGCTATCCTCAGTTTATTCGTGAATGCGGGAATTGTTGGAATTGGCTTTTTCATTTGGGGATTCCGGCTGATTTATCAAAAAGCCAAACGATGGAAAAGTTCAGTCGATAATGGTAAGTTCTTTTTTGCGATAACCATTATCCCCATACTTACCATTGGCGTTACCATTCCCATCTTCGACATGGCTATTTATTGGCCCTGCGTAGGATTCCTGATGTATCGTTGGTATTTTTTCTCCGATCAAAAAGAAACTGAACATGCGTAGCATCCAACTAACAGATATCGAATTCTGGGGATACTGCCTGCTGATGATTTCCTTCTATCTCCCTGGAAATGCCATGGGGTTTGCACTCGTATTTTTGGCACTCCTGACAGTATTAAAGTTCATCAAACGAAAACACGCTTTCAAGGGTTATTCTGGACTGATCGTGTATCCCATTCTTTTTCTATTTCTGATAGCAGGAATGATCTACACTGAGAACATGAAAGACGGATGGGGAATTATTGAACGGCACTATGTTTTGATCGGGGCGCCTATTCTGACTGCATCCATCACACAATTTAGCAAACAGCAAAAAGACCGAATGATGGATGTCTTTATTGCCACTGGTGTGGTTACTGGATTGATTTGTATAGGTGTGGCCACTCATCATTTCCTCGATACAGGAACCGTCTATACGGCGACACAAAAAGATCACTTTGTGTATAATCATTTTATGCATCATCGTTTGTCTTCACCACTTAAATTACACGCGATTTACTACTCACTTTATCTCTCATTGGGAGGACTCGTAATTCTCAATCGCTTGCTACACCACCCCTCAAAACTCAAGATCAAGCTTCTTTACGGTTTTATTCTGGCTTTTTTCGTCGTAATGCTTTTCCTTCTGAAATCATCCATCTTTGCTCTCGCTTTTCCTCTTGCTTGCCTCTTATTGATCTTTTTCCGCTATCGAAAAGCGGGATTGAGCTCATTGAAAATGAAAATCGCCTTATCCATGACTGTGCTGATCGTAGGTGTGTTTTCTTACATCGGAATTCAATCTAAACTGGAATCATTTTCTCTGAAATATGAACTGTCGGATGATCACCTCACTCCGCTCACCATGCGCATGTCGATTTGGGAATGCACGTGGGAAACGATAAAAGAAGCTCCATTGACAGGACAAGGAACTGGCGATGGCGATGATGAATTAGTAGCCACCTACAACGAACTTGGTTTTACCATTGGAGCCAGTGATCGTTTCAATGCGCACAATATGTATTTGCAATACTGGCTCACAAACGGCATTGCAACAGCACTTTTGTTTGTTCTGATTTTATTCATTTTGGCTCGTCGAGCACTGAAACATCGGAACATGGTTTACTTCGCCTTTATTTTCTTGTTCGCAGCATTTAGCCTCACCGAATCAACTATGCTTCGTCAAAATGGTGTCGTGTTCTTTTTGGTGATTTCTTCTTTATTTTATTGGTCACCCCGTTTATGGGATCATTCACAAGCAAGCGCATGAAAATTCTTCAGGTACATAATTACTATCAACTTTCAGGTGGAGAAGATACCGTTGTCGC
>JBFHGY010000504.1:0-3202 GCA_041582905.1 Crocinitomicaceae bacterium
ACCGTAATGAAAATTTTTCACGCAGCGCACTAAATCCTCCCAGGTGACAACACCCGATTCGACAATGTCAATTGTCAATGGATCATTGGATTCAAGTTGAAATTCCATGCTGAATTAAAAGAGTCCTCCTTGCGTCCAACCGATGTCTTTACCAAGGTGTTTGTAGGCCTTTTCCGTTACTTTTCTTCCACGCGGAGTACGCACCAAAAATCCTTCTTGGATCAAAAATGGTTCGTATACTTCCTCTAACGTTCCCGCGTTTTCCCCAATCGCCGTAGCAATTGTTGTCATTCCAACAGGTCCACCACTGAATTTATCGATTATCGTTGTGAGGATCTTGTTGTCCATTTCATCCAAACCATTTTGATCTACGTTCAGTGCTTCCAAGGCAAAATTCGTGATATCCAAGGTAATGGTTCCATCACCTTTGATTTGCGCAAAATCCCTCACTCTTCGGAGTAAAGCATTGGCAATACGTGGAGTACCACGGCTTCGACTCGCAATTTGGTAGGCCGCTTCTTCTTTGATTGGAATTTCCAATAAATTAGACGATCGTTCCACGATGAGTGTCAGCGTTTTCGCATCGTAGTATTGCAAACGGGAATTGATTCCAAAACGAGCACGCAGTGGTGAGGTCAACAAGCCAGAACGTGTTGTTGCACCAATCAAGGTAAATGGATTCAATTCAATCTGCACCGTACGCGCGTTCGGACCACTGTCAATCATGATATCAATGCAATAATCTTCCATCGCAGAGTACAAATACTCTTCAATCACAGGACTGAGTCGGTGAATTTCATCAATAAACAATACATCTCCTCGATCAAGGTTCGTCAGCAATCCTGCAAGATCTCCAGGTTTATCCAACACAGGTCCACTCGTGATTTTGCAATTTACCCCCAATTCATTTGCAATGATGTTTGCCAAGGTCGTTTTTCCTAATCCGGGAGGTCCATGAAGCAAAACATGATCGAGCGGTTCATTTCGGAGTGTTGCCGCTTCCACAAAGACACGCAAATTGTCTACAACCTTCGGCTGACCCGCGAAATCTTCCAGGCGCTTTGGGCGTAATACCTTATCGTAATCTTCGTGCGAGTTGTTGCTTGCTTCTTCTCTATAATCGAATGAATCCTCCAAAATCTAGTACAAATGTGTTTTACGTTGAGAACAGGTAAAGGTACTATTTTGCTTCGATTTTCTGATTATGAGATTGGGCAACTTTCCGCTATCGAAATCATTAACGTTTGAAATCAAACTCCAAAGACTTAATCAAAGCACATTTACATCAAACGTAGATGAAATTGTTCCCGTTCGAATTTTTAATCCTAAATTAATCCATCGAAAGTTAACTGATCTATTTCATGACGACACTTAGAGCTATTCACGAAAGCCTCACACCTGTAGATATTTTACACATTGAAAAGGATTCTTTACGAGCGTATTTTCTTGATTCGTGGAGATTAAACGAGATGCTTTTTGAAGCCATACACGATCATAAAGCGTTTTATGTATCACCTGATCCCTTGAGAAATCCACTCATTTTTTACTACGGTCATACAGCCGCCTTTTACATCAATAAAATGGTTTTGTCTGGTTTGATAGAGAACGGTATTGATGCACATTTGGAGCATGTTTTGGCAAAAGGAGTTGATCCCGATCTGCCCGAAAACCTCGATGTATTGGATGTTTGGCCCAGTGTTTCAGAAGTGTCAGCGTACAGAGAAAAGGTGAAAAGCGTTGTTTTGTCCGTCATTGATCAGATGGAAAATGGTCGATCGATTGATTCCAATGATCCATATTGGGCATTGTTGATGGGAATTGAGCATGCTCGCATTCATTTTGAAACTTCATCTGTGTTAATTCGACAACTCGACACTGCGTTTTTAACCACACCTCAAGGCTGGGAATATGCACCGATGAATATCTCGCATCCGAAAGAAGAATGGATTCAATCTCCGGGTGGAAAGGTGCAGTTAGGAAAGCAAGAGCCCAATAACTGGTTTGGATGGGACAATGAATACGGTACAAACACCTTGGACCTTGCTCCCTTCGAGGCGACCCAAAACTTGATTACTAACGAAGAATATTTGACCTTCTTTCATCAAGGATACAACCAACAGCAATATTGGAGCAAGGATGGTTGGGAATGGAAAGAACGCGTGCAAATCGAGCATCCTCGATTTTGGGTGAAAACCGATTCGGGATTCCAATATAGAGCGCAGTTCGAATGCTTGGAAATGCCGATGGATTGGCCCGTAGAAGTAAATGCGTATGAAGCGGAAGCTTACTGCAATTGGAAAGGTGATGGTGCAAGATTGCTCACCGAAGCTGAGTTTAATCTGATTGCGAACATGAACCTCCGTCCGGAACCCATTGAACAAAAATCCATCAATCTAAATTTCCGATACGGCTCCCCAACACCTGTTGGTTACTGTGACGATTCGGAATCGATGTTCAACGATCTCTATGGAAATGTGTGGGATTGGCTCGGAAATGAACACGTCCCGCTTGATGGATTCGAAACGCATCCTTATTACGAAGATTTTTCAGCACCATACATGGATGCTGATCATTTAATGATGGCCGGAGGATCATGGATTACCACAGGTACGGGCGCATCGAAATATTATCGTCTGTGGTTCCGCCCTTATTTTTATCAACATGCAGGATTTCGTCTGGCAAAATCATTATGAGAAAACCCATTCCTCAACATACGAGAATCATTCACGAAGCCTTGAGTCGAAATTTTGTCGTGGAAGAAAGTAGTCCGACAGATGCGATCCTCACCAAAGGAGATGTGCGCGCCTACCTTAGGCAAGGCATTATCTGGGAATGGTTGAACGAAGAGGCCATGGAAATTTGCGACAACAAATCGATCACAAAGACGCTTTTCCATGAACTCAATATTCCTTGCCCTTTCAGTATCACATTTGAACGCATAGGAGACTTAAAATCGGTTGATTGGAATAAAACATACGTGCTCAAACCCGTAGATGGATCAAACGGAGACGGAGTGATATTGGATGTTACTTCCATCGGTCAAGTAGAGGATTATCTAAATCGAAATTCTGCGCTCGGACCTCTGTTCTTACTGGAAGAATTTGTGGACGGCTACGATCTCCGCATTCAAGTGATTGGAAAACGAATTATTGCCGCCTGTGAACGAATTCCAGCCGAAGTGATTGGAGATGGACATTCGACC
>JBFHGY010000505.1:0-3196 GCA_041582905.1 Crocinitomicaceae bacterium
GTGACTGTAGTAGAGATTGGAATATCAACCTCTCAAAAACATGATCAAAAGCGTTTGATTAAAAAATACCGACAGCCAATTCTGCCCAAATGATAAGGAAAACCAAAATGACTCCAAGGGATAACAAAAGCTTGAACTTTCGTTCTTTTACTTTTTGGAGGATATAATTGATCAGTAAACCAAAAGAGAAAATGAGGGTACCCCCAACGATGAAGTCGAATGGACTCCAGTTTACCTCAGAACTGACGAAGGTGGCAACGAGGAACACACTCAGAACCATGAGTGTAAAAAGTGCAATGAGAAGTACGCGCTTCGATTTTGATAAGGTCAACATCTTCTTTCGTTTTTGGAGTAGTTAAAACTACGTATTTCATCATGTAAACGCGAAATAGTCCCATTTTATTGTTGTAGCCATCTTTATAGAATGCTTGAAAAATACTTAGTAACGCGCATTTCAACTTTATTTATCATATCGTGATTTTCCCTGTTACTTTGGGCGTTTCCTACTATTCCATCCATGAACTTAAACAACAAAACCATGGCAGGAGCAAAAGAAACCCCCAGACAAAAAATGATCGGAATGATGTACTTGGTGCTAACGGCATTATTGGCATTGAACGTATCAAAATCTATCCTGGATGCATTCGTAGCAATTGAAGAGAACATCCAAAAAGCCAATCTAACAGAGTTGTTTCGTGGAGATGAACGAAAGGATCAAATTCTCGAAGCTTCACTCGACTTAACGAATCCATTGCAGGCAGAAAAAGCAAAAATGTTGCTGACCGCAGTAGAAGATTTGGACGAAATGACAGCAAAACGCATCCAATTGATCGATGATCTAAAACTGAAATTATTGGAGGAGTGCGGTGAAGATCTCCAATCGGTGGGAACGTCGGAATCCATTCTGATGGAAAAGAAGTCTGCCAAAGAACGAAATTCATTGAAACCACTGCGGATGAATTTGGAAAACGTGGCAGGAAAAGATAAGTATGATGAATCCATGCGTATTCTAATTGGTGAGAATATTAGTGATCCAAAAGGTGACGGAATCAAACTGTGGAAGTCCTTGCTCGATTACAGAAAAGAAATAACGGAACTCGTGGCAAGTTCTCAATTAGGGGCAGAAGAATCAGCTAAATTCGATGAGCAGTATTTCTTTAAGGCTCCTGAAATCAATCAATTTAAAGATCAAAAAGAATTGAAGGCACTTATTGAAAAATCCATCAAGGCGTCCAATGTGCATCCTGACGATAAAGCGATGATTACCGAAATCTATAGCTCATTGACAAAAGAAACACGAAGCACTGTAAATGGTGTGAAAGACGTACACTGGATCGGAAAAACATTTGATCATGCCCCAACTGTGGCTGCATTGGCATCTTTATCGTCCTTACAGCAAGATATTCTTTCTGCGCGAGCGGATGCTCTTACCTTACTTCGTTCTCGTGTAATGGGATCTGAGTTTTCGTTCAACACGATTATTCCATTGGCGCGTGGTCCTGAGGTAGTGAATCAAGGGGAAGATTTCCAGGTAGAGGTGATGATGGCAGTGTACGATAAGGATAAAATGCCGGAAGTAACGCTCGATGGAAATGTCGTGGAAGAAGTGAAAGATGGAAAAGGCATCATCCGCATGAAAGGACAAGGAAATGAAATGAAATTGAAGGGAACGGTGTCAATCAAAAATCGCTCAGGAGTGAAACGAACCATGGATTGGGAGAAAACAGTAACCGTGATGAAGCCTTCAGGATCAATCGAACTGCCAGAACTCAACGTATTGTATCGCGGTTACGAAAATAGAGTAAATGCGACGGCTTCAGGATTCCCAACAACGACCTTGACAGGATCAGGAGCTACACTTTCATCCTCATCCGACGGAAGTTACATCGCGCGGCCATCAGGCGGACGTACCGCAAGTCTTACCGTATCTGGAAGAACAGCCGACGGTAGAACAGTTGCCTTAAAAACAGTGCAATATCGCGTATTGACCCTTCCAAAGCCTACCATGTATTGGGGAGCCGCTGCTGACGGGGAAGGTCCAAATCGAGGAGAGAAGAACATCTTCGCCAAGTATGGGAATGATGTGCCACTCAACGCTAAGTTCTCGATAATTGAATGGGAAGTAACAGTTTCTGGTGCCGCTCGATCAGTGAAAGGAAGAGGTGGACAATTGTCAACGGAAGCACAGCAACTAATTCGAGTAGCTCCAAGAGGAAGTCGTGCTTTTTATTCACTAAAAGTGAAAGGTCCAGATAATATCATCAGAAATCTTAGTGGTTCTTTTCCTCTTTAATTAATTGTTCTAGATCTACCCGAAAGGAAACCTAACCGCTAAGTAACGTCCATTTGATTCTGATAACCGTCAGAATCGAGTGGGCGTTTCCCTGCTCACGGATACTCCACTGCCCCGTGGGGTGAGCTGAGTCGAACCCCAAACCACGAGAATCCAAGATTCCCACAGGAAATGAATTCGTTCCTTCAAATGAACTTCGTATCTTACACTATGCAAAAGCTGAAAACATACGCAAAACAAACACTCTTTGGACTGTTGTCTCTGGTGTTCTTCGCGAATGTAACCTTTGCGCATTCCATCGATTTTCATACCTGTCAAGGGGAGTTGCAGTCCATTGCTTTCTTTGGAGAAAAGGCCACGTGCAGCAAAATGATGGAAATGGAAGCAGCGACAATGCCTTCTTGCTGCGATCGAAAAAAAGAAATTATTGGAGTGGCTTTTAAGCAAAAGCCATGCTGTGATAGTGTGCAGTTGTTGCAAGATCAATTGCTGAATCATTCAGATGTTGATAACGGTAATTTTCTCTCGTTTCAAACCGATATCCTCAATGATAGTTTCGTAATTAACATTCTAACCACGAATCAATATGTTGAATTGTCTCAGGAGGAAATCCCGGATCCTCCCGAAATTACAAGTCAGCATACTCAGGAAACGCTGCAGGTTTTCATTATCTGATAATGGTCTAAATCCGAATCTACAAACGAATACGAAAACTTTTTTAGACATTATTATGAAAACAATATTATCAATTATTGCACTTGCTGCGATTTCTTTCTCGTCAAGCGCTCAAACAAATACCGAACTTAGAATTTATCACCGATTGGGAACACAAGCGTTTCAGTTAGGAGCTACCGCACAAAACAACTTGGGACAAGATTTCCAAGTAGATCGACTTCAATACTA
>JBFHGY010000506.1:0-3195 GCA_041582905.1 Crocinitomicaceae bacterium
TTCAACCATGAGTACCAAAAAGAAAGAACCAACAAATAATCCGCTTGCCAATCTGTTCAAAAAGAAGGACGGAGGAAAGAAGAAGGAGCGCACTGAATTCACAAAGCGAACGCGTAGAATTTTGAATATTCTACTCTGGCTTGGGATGTTTACACCTGCGTTGATGATTTTCGTTTTGATTGCGAAGCAAGATGACGATGAGATGCCATCTGTTGAAATGTTGGAAAATCCACCTGAATTATTGGCTTCGGTGGTTTATGCCGATGACTCCAAGACGGAATTGGGTCGTTACTGGCGAGTGAACCGCACATCTGTCGGATACAAAGACATTTCTCCATACGTGATCGATGCGTTGATTGCCACTGAGGATGAGCGCTATGAAGAACACTCTGGAATTGATTTTTGGGCGATTGCCAGAGCTGCTCGTGGAATGGGATCAGATGGTGGTGCATCAACATTGACGCAGCAGTTGGCGAAATTGCTATTTACGCTTCGCGAGCGTGAATTGGAGGCAGAAGCGCGAGCACGAGGAGAAGACATCCCTGTTCGTTCTGGATTGATGAATCGTTTGGATGAGAAAGCGAAAGAAAACATCATCGCCGTTCGTTTGGAAAAGCGTTATACCAAGCCAGAGATCATCACGATGTATCTCAACCAATTTGATTTCTTGTTTAACGCCGTTGGAATTGAAAACGCGGCAAAGGTTTATTTCAGTAAGAAACCAGGTGAATTAAGGATGGAAGAAGCGGCGACGCTCGTTGGAATGGTAAAAAACCCAAGCTTGTACAATCCATACCAATATCAGGTGAGAGATTATCGAAGTAGAATTGCTTCTAAGAAGAATATCGACCCGTTGAAGGTGGCACAGGCGGATATTAATGCGGCAAGAGCGGAAGATAGTACACGAGCGATCAATCGACGAAATACGGTGTTGAACCAGTGGTTGAAGAATAGTAAATCAAAGAATCCATCATTGAAGAATTACATCACTCAAGCACAGTGTGATTCGTTGAAGAAGTTACCCATTGTCATTACGTATGAAGTGGTGGATCACAAGGATGGAATTGCACCGCACTTCCGTGAATCACTTCGTTCGGAGTTGAAGACTTTGTTTGCGCAAAAAGACGAGAATGGTCGCTACAAGTACCGTAAGAAAGATGGAAAACCATACGACATTTATGCAGATGGATTGAAAATCTACACGACCATCAACACAACGATGCAAGAGTACGGTGAATATGCATTGAAACGTCACCTAAAAGAGGATTTACAGCCTGCATTCACGAAGAATAACTCGTCAGTGAAGCGTTTCCCATTCAGTGATACGTACAACGGAAAAAGGGTATCGGATGAAACGATCAATAACATCATGAGACGTGCTCGCAAGAATTCGGAACGCTACAAACTTCAAAAAGAAGTGGGTATTTCTGAGTCTAAGATTTTAGCGGGATTTGATGTGCCAGTTCCGATGCGCGTGTTCTCATGGAACGGTGATATTGATACTATCATGACACCAAACGATTCCATTCGTTACTATAAAAACATCATTCGAGCAGGACTTTTATCGATCGAGCCAGCAACGGGATTTGTGAAGGCTTGGGTAGGAGGAATTGACTTCCACCATTTCGCATTCGATCACGTGAAACAAGGAAAGCGACAAGTGGGATCGACAATGAAACCATTTGTATACGCAACGGCGATGTCGATGGGTGTGGTAAAACCATGTACAGAATTATCGCCTGAAGCCTATTGTGTTGACCCATGTGATCCTTCTGGACAGCGTTGGTGTCCATCGGGTACGCCTGCAGAAACGGTAGCGGAAGGTCTGGCCATGTCATCCAACCCGACAACGGTTGCTGTGATGTCGAAAATGGGAGCGTGTTCGGGACCGTCTTCCATTGCGAAGATTTTATCGCGAATGAACATTGAAATTCCAGCGTCGCAAGTGGTTCCATCGATGTGTTTGGGAACCCCTGATATGTCCTTATTCGAAATGGTAGGTGCTCAATCGATGTTCGTTAATGGAGGAATTTATGTGGCGCCACAAACAGTGATTCGCATTGAAGATCGTAATGGAAATGTCATTTATTCAGCAGAACCTTATTCACGCGAAGTAATGAATCCAAGCATTTCATTTGAAACGTTGAAAATGATGAAGGGTGTTGTGACGGGAGGAACAAGTACCTCACTTCGTTGGCATCAAAAATGGGGTGGAATTACGCATCCAACGGCAGGTAAAACAGGAACAACACAGGGTAACGCCGATTGTTGGTTTATGGGTCTCACACCTGATCTCGTTACAGGAGTTTGGGCAGGAGGAGAAGACAAACAAGTCCGATTTAGATCCATGCTTTGGGGACAAGGTGCACGAGCCGCATTGCCGATATATGGATATTACATGCAGAAGGTCTACGCAGACAAAAGCTTGAAAATTTCAACAGAAGATTTCGAACAACCCATCGGATACGATCCTGAGTTATTCAGTTGTGAAGACGACACGAATACGGGAGATGATCCATTCAAGATTTAATACACCAGAAAGAACATTGACATGAACAAAGTTGTAAATAATGTAGAAGAAGCACTCGTTGGATTGGAGGACAACATGACACTTATGTTAGGTGGATTTGGACTCTGTGGTATTCCAGAAAATTCCATTGCACACATGGTGAAAATGGGAGTGAAGGGATTGACGTGCATTTCGAACAATGCTGGTGTAGATGACTTTGGATTGGGATTGTTGCTCCAAGGCAAACAAATCAAAAAGATGATTAGTTCCTACGTAGGAGAAAACGATGAATTTGAACGTCAGATGCTTTCAGGTGAATTGGAAGTTGATTTGATTCCACAAGGATCATTGGCAGAACGTTGCCGTGCGGGTGGAGCTGGAATTCCTGCTTTCTTCACGCCAGCTGGATATGGAACGGAAGTGGCTGAAGGGAAAGAAGTACGCGAGTTCAATGGGAAACCACACATTTTGGAATCAGCGCTTACAGCAGATTACGCCATTGTGAAAGCATGGAAAGGCGATACGGAAGGAAACTTGGTGTACAAAGCGACAGCAAGAAACTTCAACCCAATGATGGCAATGGCTGGAAAAATCACGATTGCTGAAGTGGAAGAATTGGTTCCAGCGGGTGAATTAGATCCCAATGAAATTCATACTCCAGGAATTTTTGTTCAACGTATTTTCAA
>JBFHGY010000507.1:0-3192 GCA_041582905.1 Crocinitomicaceae bacterium
GGCATTAAATGAATGGAATAGAGTAACAAGTGTCGATTTCTATGATTGCTTTGATCACGTGTATTTATCCCATGAGGTTGGAATGCGAAAACCAAACGTGGAGATCTTCCAGTTTGTCTGCCGTGAGCAGTCGATTGTCCCAGAAAATACGTTGTTTATTGATGATTCAGCGCAACACCTTGTGGGAGCGCAAAAAGCAGGTCTCCAAACGCATCATTTAACGAATCAAGCTTCGCTTTCGGAACTTTTCTCTTGACACAACTCCACTAACATTCCCGCAGTTGATTTCGGGTGCAAGAAGGCAATGCGCTTATTGTCTGCGCCGTCTTTTGGTGTTTGATGAATCAATTGAAATCCTTCGTTAGATAATCGCTCTAACTCGGCATCAATGTCATCTACTTCAAATGCGACATGGTGAAATCCGCCACGTGATTTACTGAGGAACTTCGCAATAGCAGAATCTTCATTGGTGGCTTCGAGCAATTCTATTTTCGATTCCCCAACGCGAATAAATGCGGTGCGCACTCCTTCCGACTCAACAATCTCTTCCTTATAACAAGCAGATGAAAACAGACTTTCATAAATAGGTAAGGTCTCCTCAATGCTATTCACAGCAATTCCTAAATGTTCGATTTTCTTAACCATATCAGTGCATAAAAAAGCCCCGACTAAAAGTCGAGGCTTATAAATTCGTTGTATTCTTAGTTCTTGATGAACTTCTCGTTTACGTTATCAAAGTTGATGTAGTAAACTCCACGAAGCAGATTCGAGCAATTTACTTTTGAACCAACACCTTTCTTCACAATGTTTCCGTATGCATCGTAAATTTCGTAGCGTGTTTCAACAGGTGCTCCGTTCGCTGAGAACTTAATTTCGTTTTTCACCTTCGTAGGCGATTTTGTTACCGCAGGAGTAGAAGACGTGAACTTCACTTCTTGTGAAGGACGCTTTGTTCCTGAATGATCACTCTGTGTTACGCGTACTGTGTTTTCTCCAGAGTGAGGTGTTACTTTGAATTGGTAGTCGTTTTCACTTCCCGCACCTTTACCATCTACTTCACCAATTGTTACCCACTTGTTCCAACGGTATTGTTCGATTTCAAAAGGCAATTTTCCTTGCTCACCTGAAGTTGTCCATTTCAAATTTCCGTCACTATCAATGGTGATTGAATTGACTTTGAAAGTTGAACGAGGAAGTAAAACCTCTGGATTGAGAACTTTTGGTTTGCATCCATCGTTGTGCTCAATTACAATAAATACAGGCTCTCCAATTTCAATATTGAAAAGTGAGAAGTCGATCTCAAACGCTCCGACGCTCGTTCCGCCAGGCATGATATCACCGTTTACCGTAACCTTAGTGGCACAATATCCAAAACCTTCATCGTCCATAGGATTCTGAACATAGAGATTTTTTCCTTGATACGTACCTTCAACCGATAACGCAGCGAATGCCGATATCGACGTAAGGGAGGCAACTAAAAAAAGAATTAATCGTTTCATGTATTTAGAGTTCTTTACTTCATGTTTTCCAGTAGAAGACTAGGTTTAGTTTTACAGTTAATGAGCAAATATAACATGTTTCTCGAATGGTAACAATAGAAAGCGAGAATAATTTCTATCTTTTTCAGACGTTTACGAGCTATTCTTAACAATCAGTTCAAATTATTACTTTTTTGGTCTTTACTTCATCTACCTGAATAGAGCAGAATTACAGATTTTTTGTTATTCTTGTAGATAACCTTAAAGTTCGTTTTGGATGAGAAGCATTTTCTTGGTACTACTATTAGCGCTTCTGGCTTCATCTTGCGAATCAGAAAACGTAAAACAGTTTGAACACAGCGGAGGAACTTTTTCTCTTGCGCTCGATAACGCTCCAGCCACATACATACCGCGAAATGTCACCGATTTTTATTCGTCAACAGTATTGATGCAAATCAATGAGTGTTTGGTGGGAATGGACCCGAAAACCACGAAGATCGTTCCGAAACTGGCGGAAAGCTGGACGGTTAGCGATAACGGAAAAGTATATGAGTTCAAGCTTCGAGAAAACGTGTATTTCCACCCACACGAAGTTTTTTCTTCCAAACAGGATCGTTTGCTCACAACCGATGATGTAATCAAATCCTTTGAAATGGGATGTCGAAAAGACAAGGAAGGAAATACACCTGCTACTTATGCGTACGTTCTGAAATCACTCGTGAAAGGGGCGGATGAATATCACGAAGGAAAGGCAGAGTCAATCAAGGGAATTACGGCAAGCGGAAACAAAGTGAAGTTCGAGTTGCTAAATGAAGACCATAACTTCTTATTTAAGCTGGCGTATATCACAGCTTCCATTGTGTCTAAAAAAATGATTGAGGCGAATGCTGAAGGTGACGCTGTTGGAACGGGACCATTTAAATATGCAGAGTACACGGAAGGAGAGCAGCCTTCGGTTATTTTGACAAAAAATGAAGAGTACTATTTAAAGGATGATGAAGGAAATGCGCTTCCGTATCTCGATAGTTTGGTTTTCTTCATTCAGAGCAAAAAGCTGGAACAGCTAGACATGTTCGAAACGGGAAAAACAGAATTAATTGTAGGCTTACCAACTAGTCGTATTACACGCATGCTTGAAGGGCGGATTAAAGATTTCAATTCGAAACCACCTAAGTTGATCCTTGCGAACAATCCCTTACTCGAAACGAACTTCTACTTTTTTAATATGAAGGATCCTCGATTTAAAGATCCACGTGTTCGAAAGGCCTTTAACTATGCTGTGAATAAGGAGGCAATTGGACGAGAGATTCTCCGAAATCAATATTCGGAATTAGGATACTTCGGAATCACTCCACCTGTTTCGCGTACATTAAAGGGATATGACTTTGATAAAATCAAAGAGAAAGGATACGATTATAACCCTGAGCTTGCCCGCAAATTATTAGCAGAAGCAGGTTACCCAAATGGAGAAGGTTTTGGGTCTGTTATATTACGTTATAATATAAACGATACACATTCTGCCGTAGCTGACGAGTTCTCGAAACAGATTTATCAAGTATTGGGAATTAATGTGAATATCGATGGATCAACTTTCAAGCAATTAAATTTGGATGGTGAAACAGGAAATGGAGACATTTTCAGAATGGGATGGAGTGCTGATTATCCAAATCCAGAGAACTTTTTGATGAACTTCTATGGTAAGTTTGTTCCTGAA
>JBFHGY010000508.1:0-3183 GCA_041582905.1 Crocinitomicaceae bacterium
AAGGAAATCGCAACGACATTTGATGATCGATCGGCACTCCAAACGAACATTAACGGTGGATTTAAGTACTTAAAAGCGCATTTCCCCAACGAAAAATACCCAGAGCACATTGTTTTCTTGAATTCACTTTTCCGTTCGAGCGCGGCATCGTTTGAAAAGGATATTGCGATTGGTCTAGAACAGTATCTCGGTCCTGATGCTGCTGTAATCAAAGAACTTCCAACAAATGAGTACTATCAGTGGTACAAAGATGGAATGGAGGCAAAATTCCTCGAACGAGATGCTCTTGCCTCATGGATTTCGGCCAATCACATGAAAGAATTGAAGTCAGGATCACTTGCGGAATCCATGATCTGGTGGGGGAAAGTACTTTACTTCGTTGAAGCATCATTCCCAAAAGCAGGAAAAGACATTATTATCCGCTATTCGGAGGAAGATTACAAATGGGCAATTGAAAATGAAGCGTCCTTTTGGCAATATTTGGTCGATCAAAAACTACTCTTCGTTATGGATGAGCGAACCAAAGCAAATATGCTTCAAGAAGGGCCATTTACGCCAGGGCTTCCGGAAAAAGGTCCAGATAGACTCGGGCAATTTCTCGGTTGGAGAATGGTTCAACAATACATGGAGAATAACGCTGATTTACCACTCAGTGAACTGAAAAATATAGGTTACAACGAAATTTTACAAGGATACGAAACAACAGATTAATGGAAGATAAAGTAGTAAAAACGTCAGCAATTGAGCTAAAGGTAGGAATGAATGAAAATAATCTCCCTGTCCGCATGAAATGGAGTGCAGAAGATGGAGATGTGAAGGATGCTGAGGCGCGTGCTTTTCTTTTGTCGATTTGGGATCCAGCGGCGAAGAATACTATGAAGATCGATTTATGGACCAAAGACATGTCAATCGAGGAAATGAAGCAGTTTTTCCACCAAACTTTATTGACCATGTCGGATACCTTCGAAAAGGCAACAGGAGAACATAACATCTGTGAAGATTTACGTGATTACTGTTATCACTTCGCTGACAAAATGAAAATCTTACCGGAACAATAGAGAGTATGGTAGAGGGAAATCTCCACAAGATGAAAGCTAGTTTGGGCAATCCCATCGAATATCGATTGGCGTTGTCGGAAGATATTCGGATGAATGATTTCATTGGGAAGAACATTGCGCTGAAGTGGACGGGACAAATCAACTGTACGAGTTGTGGAAAAGTCACAAAGAAATCGTTCGGACAGGGATTTTGTTACAGCTGTTTCATCAGTGCTCCTGAAGCGGCAGAGTGTATTCTACGTCCAGAATTGTGTAGAGCTCATTTGGGTGAGGGACGAGATCCTGAATGGGAGCAAAAGAATCACAATCAACCGCATGTTGTCTATTTGGCAGCTTCAAGTGCTGTAAAGGTGGGGATCACACGAGCAACTCAGGTTCCGACACGTTGGATTGATCAAGGAGCATCTTCGGCAATTCGCTTGGCTGAAGTTCCGAACCGATACGAGGCAGGACGCATCGAGGTGGCACTGAAAGACTTCTTTACGGACAAAACAAGTTGGCAGCGAATGCTCAAGAATGAAGTGGATGAATCCATCGATTTAGAAGAGGAAAAATGGTCTCTGGAAGATCACCTTCCTGCGGATATCACAGAGTATTTCTCAGAAAATGATGAGATTATTGAATTGGATTATCCTGTTGAAGCTTTTCCTGAAAAAGTAAAAAGTCTGTCATTTGACAAATTGCCCGTAATCGAAGGAGTGCTGATGGGCATTAAGGGACAGTACCTAATACTAGATGGTGGGCGCGTGCTCAATATCAGAAAGCACACTGGATATTATGTGGAAATTAGTTAACCTAATACTGTTTTTATCGTCGTTTTCGACATTCGCTCAGTTCAACTGGTCGTGGACAGAATTGGATACGATGCCTTTTCGTACCGCAAACAATGCAGTCTGTGAAGCGCTCGTAAATGGTGAAGAATTGGTTTATTCGTTCGGTGGAATTGATACATCGAAAGAGTACTCAGGAATTCATCAGCGGTCATTCAAATATTCCGTTGCGACGGATACTTGGACGGAAATTGATCCTTTACCGGATACACTTGGCAAGATTGCTCAGGGGGCTTCGTTCGTTAATGGGAAAATTTACATCCTAGGTGGTTATCACGTTCTCCCAAATGGAAATGAATTGAGTTCCGATCGAGTGCACATCTACAATCCTTCCACGGATCTATTTGAAGCGGATGGAACACCTATTCCCATTCCCATCGATGATCATGTTCAGGCTGTGTACAAAGACAGCTTGATTTTCGTTGTGACAGGCTGGAGTAATACCGCCAACCGCCCGGAAGTCCAGATTTACGATACGTATTTGGATCAATGGCAAGCAGGAACATCTGTTCCTAACGACAATTTCTTCAAAGCATTTGGAGCTTCAGGAACGATCATCGGAGACACTCTCTATTACCACGGAGGCGTTTCAGGCTCCTTTTCATTTGTTGCGAGAACCTATGTTCGGAAAGGATATATCAATCCTGCGGATCCAACGGATATCACATGGGAACAGATACAGGACGCTCCAGGAGCAGCAGGATATCGCGCAGCTTGTAGCTCGGCTGGAAATACCGTGTTCTGGGTGGGAGGTGCACCTACAGCCTACAACTATAACGGAATTGCCTACAATGGAAGTGGAGGTGTCGATCCTTCCGCTCGGATCTTACATTTTACCTTACACGATTATCAATATACGGATGAGACAGCAGAACCGTATGGCGTGATGGACCTGCGAGGGATCGCCAAGCTTTCGAATAACCGCTGGATCGTTTGTGGTGGGATGGATACCAATCAAGTAGTGTCCAATCGAACGTTTCTGTTGGAAAATCCTTCTGTCGCTGTGGAAGAATTAAGTGATGAAAGTTTTGTCTCGATAAGCTATCATTCGGACAAGGTATTGATTGATCTTAAGGAAGGACGTTCCGCAAAACTTTATTCTGTACACGGTGTTCTCGTTCAGGAATGGGAGGATGAAAAACTCATTCGAATCGAGCAGAATACCCAATCTTCAGGAGTCTACCTGTTTGTTTCAGGAGATGCTGTCATTAGAATCTTTCTCTAGTTTTTCAATTTGAAAAGTGTTTCTTCAGTTTGAAAACAAATGATTGTTTTTAGAACTGCTCATACTTTCA
>JBFHGY010000509.1:0-3177 GCA_041582905.1 Crocinitomicaceae bacterium
ATTTGATCAATCTGGCAGTCTAATTCTTTATTTCGACCTCTTTCTCACATAAGTTTGTCCCACAAAATGAATTATTCAATCATTAACAAAACAAACAGTTATGAGAACACTCTTATTGTGCTGCATCATTCTCGTTTCAGCTCCCAAAACCTTCGCTCAACCATGTAAAGAAGTAGTAGGATACTATCCAAGTTGGCAATGGTACGATCGAGATAAATTAGTGAATCCGCATTCCATCGATTATTCGAAATACACCATTTTGAACTATGCGTTTCTAAAACCCGAACCCGACGGTTCCATCTCTCTTTTTGACAGTTGGGCGGATGAAAACTTACTCTTGGGAGAAATTGACTGGAGTACGGGTGGTTACGTTCCCAACACATCATTAATCTCTAAAGCGCACACGAATAATGTGAAAGTATTGCCTTCCATCGGTGGGTGGACCCTTTCCGATAATTTCCCAGGCATTGCCGCGGATCCGCAAAAACGACAAACCTTTGCGCAAGCCTGTGTCAACTTGATTCAAACGTACAATTTCGACGGAATCGATTTGGATTGGGAATACCCGGGATTTGTGGATCACAATGGAACACCTCAAGATTTCCAAAACTTCACCTTATTGCTTCAAGAAGTACGCACAGCCATTGATAATTACGGTGCAAGCATCGGAAAAACGATGTTATTGACAGCAGCTGTCGGAGCAAATCAACAGCACATGGACAACGTGGATTGGAATGCCGTTTCTCCACTTCTCGACATCATCAATTTGATGAGTTACGATTTCTTTGGAACATGGGATCCCATCACGAACCACAACGCTCCGTTATTTGCACCACAACAAGGAGGATCCGACTTCAACGTGTCATCCGCTATTGATTTATTAATGAATTCCTACAATGTCCCGAAAGAAAAAATCACCGCTGGTGTTGCATTTTACGGACGCTCTGCCAAAACCAGTGGAACACCAACTCTTCACGGAGCATCTACAGGTCTTGCTGACAACGTAACGTTCAGTATCGATGCTGGAACACCCTTGTATTATAGCATTCTCATCGAGCAAAATCAATTCGATGATCACTGGGATGACATCGCTAAAGTACCATACATGACAGGAAAAAACGGCTTGAATACCTTTTTGTCTTATGACAACGAATTGTCCATTGAGTTGAAAGCTCAACACATCGTCGAAAAAGACATTCGTGGTGCTATCATTTGGGAAATCACAGGAGATTACATCGAAACTGCACCTGGTTCGGGAGTAATCGCACACACTCCGTTGGTCAACAAATTGAATGACGTTTTCTGTAACTACGTCCCTTCTGGTGGGAGTGGCGGAAACGGAGGAAGTGGAAACGTTGGATTGGAAGAAGAGCAAACTGACTTCGTATCCTTGTATCCTAACCCTGCTTCTACCATCCTAACTATCTCAACAGGCAGTTCAGAAAAAGTTCAGGTTGAAATCATCGATGGACACGGAAAAATTGTTTCAACGCATACATTCAATAGTGCTTCAAAAAGCATTGACATTTCACACCTAACCGCAGGTGTGTATCAGGTACAAATGAGCTTTTCTTCCCGGAAAGTAGTGAGAAAAAAGTTGGTCAAACTAGAATAACTTTTACGACCAATATCTCCACGCCCGAGTCCGTATATCTGCTCGTCTTGGGTCTCGGGTAATTTAGAAGCGCTGTGACATCATAGCGCTTCTTTTGCGTATCTTCGCTCCATGACATTTGATGAACAAATGATGCATCGCTGCTTGCAATTGGCAGCACTCGGAAAAGGCAATGTCGCACCGAATCCTATGGT
Organism: Crocinitomicaceae bacterium; assembly: GCA_041582905.1. Classification (GTDB taxonomy): domain Bacteria; phylum Bacteroidota; class Bacteroidia; order Flavobacteriales_D; family Crocinitomicaceae; genus UBA4466. Next base: position 1,810 of record JBFHGY010000509.1, read on the forward strand.
GGGTGCAGTAATTGTTCACGAAGGAAAAATCATTGGAGAAGGTTATCACCAACAATTTGGTGGTCCTCATGCCGAGGTGAATGCGGTAAATTCTGTCGAGAATCAGGAACTTTTGAAAGAATGCACCATTTACGTCACACTTGAACCCTGTTCTCATTTTGGAAAGACGCCTCCCTGTGCTAATTTGTTGGTTGAAAAGCAATTCAAGCGTGTTGTGATTGGAACACTGGATGCTCATGCGAAGGTGTATAAAAAAGGAGTCAAGCGATTAGAAGACAACGGAATCGACGTCACCGTAGGTGTATGCGAACAAGAATGCATGGAATTGAATCGTGCATTTTTCACTTATCATGAGAAAAAACGTCCGTATGTACTACTCAAATGGGCGCAAACACAAAATGGACTTATTGACAACACCTCAGGGAAGCAAGGCGAGGTATCGTGGATTTCCGCTCCCGAAACACAAGTTAAAGTACATCAATGGAGAAGTGAATTTCAATCCATTATGGTTGGAAAGAATACGGTTCTAAACGACGACCCTTCATTGACCGCTCGAGCATTTCACGGAAAAAATCCCATTCGAATTGTATTGGACAGTTCCGCGGAGCTTCCTTCGACTGCCAAGATATTTAATGAAGAAGCCACTACCGTAGTATTGAATACTCAAAAGTCATCTTCTGAAGGTTCTATTTCCTTTGTACAACTCAAAAACCTGAAGCCATCCTCAGTTTTGAAGGCCTTGTATGAAATGGACATTCAATCGATATTGGTGGAAGGTGGACGAAAAACACTTCAATCGTTCATTGATGCCAAGTTGTGGGACGAAGCCCGCATCATCACAGGAAACACTGAGTTCGAATCAGGAACCTCCGCTCCTACTATTCATGGTCATCAAATTCGGGAAGAATCGTTTTTTGCTGATCACATTTCCTATCTTCGTCCGCTATGATTCCATTGTTATTATCCATTTTGAGTTCCAGCTTGATCTTCGTTATTTTCAAGCTCTTCAAACGCTTTGGAATTGATACCTTTCAAGCCATTGTTGTCAACTATTTCACCGCATTCACAATCGGTTTTGTTCTCTATGGTGACACATGGAATCCCGCCTGCCTTGAACAAACAAGCTGGATGTATTATGCCGTTTTATGCGCTATACTGTTCATTGGATTGTTCTTAGTGATGGGAAAAAGTTCTCAGTTAAACGGAGTTGCATCCACTTCCATTGCCGTAAAAATGAGCATGGCCATTTCACTCATTTTCATGATTGTAGGCTATGGCGAAGACGTCACCCTACTGAAAATCATTGGGATTCTCTTGGCCTTCGTAGGTGTCTACCTCGTGTCCAAACCATCCAAAAATGTGAGCAAC
>JBFHGY010000510.1:0-3166 GCA_041582905.1 Crocinitomicaceae bacterium
CTATTGAGAAGGCGCACAAAGAGGGCAAGATTGATTTCAAGAAGCCTATTTCATGTCATTTATACCCGATCCGAACAAAGCAATTTGAGCAGTTTGAAGCGATCAATAATGATGTGTGGGATATCTGCAAACCGGCATGCGCATGTGGAGATAAACTGGATGTGCCCGTTTACCGTTTTTTGAAGGAACCTCTTATTCGTAAGTACGGAGAGGAATTTTTCACGGAATTGGAAACGGTGGATCGTGAAATCAAAAACCAAAAAGAACAGGAAGGCTAACTCAGAACGGTAAGCACCACGTTTCTGCTTCCTCCGTGATTACGGAATTCACACAAATAAACACCTTGCCAAGTACCTAAGTTGAGTGCTCCATTCGATATGGGAATGGAAACGGAGGAACCTACAACCGATGATTTGATGTGTGCCGGCATATCGTCGGATCCTTCGTAAGTATGTTGGTAAAAGGGCTCGTCTTCTCGAATAATGTGATTAAACGATGATTCTAAATCTTCCCGAACGGTAGGGTCGGCGTTTTCGTTGATGGTTAACCCTGCTGATGTATGCTGTATGAAGATGTGAAGTACACCAGATTCAGGTAGATCAATATTGGAAGAAATCAAATCGGTGATGAGATGAAACCCTCTTGGAAATGGTGGAAGAGAAAGAGTTTTTTGTGAAGCCATGATTCAAAGGTACAAATCAATTACGACTGTATTCAGGGCATCTCTCGCGTGGATTCTTGCTATTTTTGCGGAAAATTTATTTATGAAGGCATTTCGATTGCTCATTCTTTTGCTTGGTTTTGCGCTCAACTCTTCAGCGCTTTTTTCTCAATTGGTAAATATTGAGAGTAGGCGAATGCAATCGGATACGGTGCGTTTCGCTGGAAATGCCAACCTTACGCTCAATTATCAGCAAACAAACGACATTACATTGGTGGTGTTTAAGTCGAGCTTAAATGCTCAGTTTAAATCGAAAAATCTCAAACATACCTATTTGGCGTTGGGCAATTATGCCTTCACGGAGTCGAATGTGAAAACGATCGCGAATGCGGCATTTGGGCATCTTCGGTACAACTATAAATTCAACAAATGGTTCCGTTTGGAAGGTTATTCTCAAGTTCAATTAAACGAACTGTTGAGTTTGAAGTACCGATTCCTGGCAGGAACAGGAGTGCGTTTTAAGCTGAATCGGGGCGAAACGATTAAAACATATATTGGTGTGTCTGCTTTCTACGAGCATGAACGGGTAGAAGATGTACTACAAACGCAGTCTCGGGATGTGCGAATGTCGAATTATTTCACTGTTTCGATCAAGTTTCCAAAGAAAAGGGGAGAGTTTGCGTCCACAACGTATTATCAACCGCTATTTCGTTATTGGGCCGATTATCGAATTACGACTCAATCACTTATTCAGCTGAACATTACAGAGCACTTGTCCTTTATCACTTCTGTTAATTACTTCTTCGATTTCAACCCTCCGGTGGGTGTAAAGCCGAGTGCTTTTTCCATCAACAATGGGTTAAAAGTGAAGTTTTGATGCGCTGATTCCAACCTATAACGTAGTATGTACAGAACCGAACGACTGCAGCTGTTTATTCTATGATCATGCGTTCTACGTGTGCACCACGTTCAGTTGCTAGATGAATGAAGTAGACACCCGATGCTTGGTCTCCAACCTGAATTGTCATGTTAGAACCATTCGTTTCACTTGAGAAGTTGATTTGCTTACCGGATAGATCAAATAATTGAACGGACAACAGCTCTAGATCGGCTGTTTCAATGCTGAACACGCCATTATTCGGATTTGGATAGATCGCGATTTCTGAGCTCTCCAACTTCGGTGTGCTTGCGTAGCCTCCAGCTTCACAGCCATTGTCAATTTCCGTATCATAAAATGTTTTTGCCCAGTTTGCAAGGTTGATTACATTGGATGCGTTTTCCAGGTGATTTCCTCCTTCGGAATACACAATTGCGTATGTCTGCAGTAAAGTATCTCCCGAATTGAATGACTGGATCTTTGTTGTGTTTAAACCTCTTCGGTCTCCAGCGACATATCCCGCAGATGTTTCGTTCCACGCTGATGCGTCGTTTGGATCTCCATGAACCAGAAATTTGGTTGGATTTCCATTCGGGTCAAGTAAAGACAGACCATTCGGCTGAAGTCCATTCATCAAGTTCCACGTTTCAGATGGTGCAGACGGGAAGAAACCATAAGACATGATGCTCGTGCTTGGCAGTTCAAGTGCGGTAATTCCGATGGCCGGAGGATTTGAAAGGTACTCTCCTTCATCGAGGTTATCAGCATTGTAAAAAATCATGGTGTTGCTAAGTGAATCGGAACCGAAATAATCGTCAAGGGCATAACCAATGTCGGAATCCGCCATGAAATTACAGGCAAATTCTGGATAGTTCATCGTTGATTTATTGATCACCATTACATCTACAAACGTTGTGTTGTACAGGTCTGAGTTTGCGCCGAATTGATAAAATAGGTAGTGCATTTCTATTCCAATTGGTGGCGTTCCCGAGAACGTATGTGGACTTCCTCCATCATTTTGGATCATGTATGTTGCACAGCATCCTTTTATGAGTGGGTAATCTCCTTGACCAATTGGATCGTAGTTATTGTCTTGGTCACGATCATAAAAAGGAGCTAAATAATAGCCTTGACCGAGGGAAATGTCACCATGTGTAGGCCAATTGTATATAGAGTTCAGCACTTCTGACGAAGGTTGAGTCACCTCGGAGCATCCTGTCGTTGTAAGGCCATTTTCGCATTCCCACCACAAGACGAAATTGTCGATTTCTTCCTGACATAGAGAAATCATGAAGGCATCATCATACGAGGGGTCGTTGTAGGAGTTGTTCGTTGAATAAGGTCCGCGATCTATATCCGTTCCTTGACTGTTTCCGCCCAGAGAAGTGTATAAGGTGCCGTTTACGTCTTTGGCTCCAAACCAAAACTGACTGGTATACATGGCATGAACCCCTCCTCCTTGTGGAATCTCATAACCTCCCACGTTTGTTCCTCCTGGATTAGTAAAGAATGAACCCGTGTTCGAAATGGAAGCGTTGGCGTTATTGTAATTGAGTTGTAATGTACTGTCTTGCGCAAATGATGTAAGCGTTGCGAAACATAGAGTGATAAAAGTAAGGCTTGATTTC
>JBFHGY010000511.1:0-3164 GCA_041582905.1 Crocinitomicaceae bacterium
ATCGAAATTTGCACTTCACATTGCCTTCAACGCCAAAACAACCAATTGGTTGAGTAGCTACGATGGTCGAAACAAGGAGCCAGAGAATTTGCCGATGAAGTTTCCGCTTTTGCTTGCGCAAGGAGCAGAAGGGATTGCTGTGGGGATGGCGTGTAAGATCATGCCGCACAACTTTATCGAATTAATCGAACAAAGTATCAATCACCTTCGAGGAAAGAAAGTGACCATTCTACCCGATTTTCCGAACGGAGGAATGGCTGATTTCTCGAACTATAACGATGGTCTAAGAGGTGGGAAGATTCGCTTGCGTGCGAAAATTCGCAAAGAGGATACAAAGACCTTGGTCGTTCACGAAGTACCATACGGAACAACAACTTCATTGATTGATTCTATTCTGAAGGCCAACGATAAAGGGAAGATCAAAATCAAGAAAGTAGAGGATAACACAGCGCAATATGCCGAAGTGATTATTCACTTAGCGACAGGAGTTTCTCCTGATAAAACAATTGATGCACTGTACGCCTTCACAGATTGCGAGGTGTCGATTTCGCCGAACTCTTCCATTATTGATGGAGATACACCGCGTTTTATCGGTGTCAGTGAGATTCTCAGAGTAAATACAGATAATACTGTTGATCTACTTCGTCAGGAGTTAGAAATTCGATTGGATGAGTTGCAACGTCAATGGCATTTCTCGACTTTGGAGAAAATCTTCATTCGTGAAGAAATGTACATCGACTTCAAAAACTATAGCGATAAGCCTTCTTTGTTTGAATACTTGTACAAAGCGTTTGAGCCGTTCAAGAAAGTGCTTGTTCGTGACATAATAGATGACGATCTTCAAAAATTGACGCAAATTCCAATGATTCGGATCACTCGATTTGATTCGGACAAGGCTGATGACAACATCGCGAAGTTGGAAGCGGAAATGGAAGAGGTGCAGAATAACCTCGCCAATCTGATCGACTATGCTATTGATTACTTCAAGGATCTCAAAACACGCTTTGGAGAGGGGAGAGAACGAAAAACAGAAATCAAGACTTTCGACTCGATCTCTGCGAAGAAAGTAATCATTCGAAACAAGAAATTCTACGTCGATTACGAAGAAGGATTTATCGGTCACGGATTACGTGGAGCTGAATACATCAGCGATTGTTCTGAAATTGATGATATCATTGTCTTCTTCGCGACAGGGAAAATGATGGTGACCAAAGTATCTGACAAGAAGTTTGTTGGAAAAGGAATCATGTATGCGAACGTCTGGAAAAAAGGCGACAAGCGTACGGTTTACCACATGATTTATCAGGACGGAAAAGGTGGACCTACTATGATGAAGCGTTTCAACGTGAATTCAATTACGCGCGATAAAGAATACGATTTAACGAAAGGAACCAAAGGTTCCAAAGTGCTGTACTTCAACGTGCATCCAAATGGTGAGCGTGAAGTAGTTACGGTGATTTTGAGAGCACGTCCGCATTTGAAACGACTCAAATGGGACATCGATTTAGGGGAATTATTGATCAAAGGTCGAGGTTCAGCTGGAAATCGCGTTACCAAAGAAATCGTTTCCAAAATCGTTCAAAAAGAAGTAGGCGGATCAACCTTGGCGGCTAGAAAAATCTGGTTCGATGAGGTCGTAGGCCGACTCAACGACGATAACAGAGGGAAGTTCCTCGGATCTTTCAAAGGAGAAGATAAAATTTTGACTTTATACAAATCAGGTGAATACCGATTGTCGCATTTCGATTTGTCACTTCACTTTGATGATGACCTCATTCACATTGAAAAATGGGTGCCAGAACGTCCAATTTCAGCTGTCTATTATGATGGAGAGAAAGAATTACACTACGGTAAACGCTTCGTGTGTGAAGTGACAACAGATAAGAAGGTTCCATTCATCAGTGAGCACGAAGATTCGTACCTAGATGCGGTTTCAACGGGGTATCAGCCAAGAGTACGTGTGATTTACAATAAATTGCTCAAAGCAACGAAGAACTTGCCGGACACCATCATTCAAATGGATGAATTCATCGATGTCAAAGGAATGAAGTCGCAAGGGAATCAAATCACGAAGCTGAAAGTGAAGGAAGTTGTACTCGATCATGAGATCGAAGGAGATATTCCTTGGCCAGAGCCAGAGAAAGAGACAAAAGAAAAAGAAGAAAACGACTCGGACGATTCAAACGAAGAAGAAGAGGAAGGTGGAAGCACAACGGTGGAATGGGATTTATCGAAAAAGGATGATGAAGATAAGGATCAAGGGAAGTTGTTCTGATCGCATGAGCCTCGTCAATAGTGTATTATTTCTCTATTTGATTTCCTGTCCTTTTGTTTTCGGACAGAAAGTTGTTGAATTCAACGAGCAAGCAGATGATCCTGAAGCATCCAGTAAATCAGGGGTTTATCTGGAAGAATACTTCACGCTCAATTTTAATGGTTTATGGCTGAGTTCTGATCTGACTTCTCCATTCTATGGGCCTGATTACGTAGCCATGGAAGATATTGGGTACTATGGTGACTTTATTCAAACGCATACGCAAGAGAGAATTGGACCGATTGGTCTGAGAGTGTCCGTTTCGGATATCGACGCACGATTCGCTATTGGGTTGGATGTGAACGTATCCAGAATTACTGATACCTACGTGCATCAATCAGTGGTTGGTGGCAATCCAGATAACAGTAACTATCAAATCGGAGAAGGGTATCAAACGACTCATTTACGACAAGGGAAGTTTCAGACATTGTTATTTGGTTCGTTCGACCTAGCGAATAAGCGAGAACGTTTCAGCTTTGCTGCTGGATTCGGTGTTGGGTTTATTGCATGGACAGACGAGCGCTTTGCTTCTCAATCGGAGGTGCTAAACGGTCATGTTAATGTTGTTTCAAGTGGGCGTTTTTCCGCTTCTGGGATGTTCTTTTTGAAGTCTACTTGGATGGTCCACCCGAAATTCGGAGTGGTATGCACTTTAGGTATCGGAAACTCCATTTTATCGGTGGGAGCGGCACAAAAAGTATCAGATTTTGTCCTTTTCTTCTAGTGAATTAATCGGATTCGGAACAATTGGACTTTAAGAACCTCACTCAATTGACATTCCATTCAAAAACCACTAATTTTACAACTCGATTGTTCGCAATCACCTTCTGGATGATTTCTCTCCAAGAAT